>JAIRPS010000015.1 GCA_031256885.1 Bifidobacteriaceae bacterium
TTGAGCAGCAGACTTGACCGGTTTGGGGGAGGCTGTTTGGCGAGCGCGCAACAGCCACAGCACAACCGCAGCAATCAGCAGCACTAGGGTGGCCCCGCCCGTGCCGTAGCCGATCAACCTGGCAGAACTGAAATCTTTACTGGTCACATCAGTCATTGCCACAATTTGGCTGGCCCTGGGGTCAGTATTGGCATCACTGTTATCAATCGCCAGTGGTGGTGTGGGCAGGTCACGGTAGGCTTTGACAAACTCAAGCGCCTGATCACCAATAGTGCTGTTGCGCTCCTTCAAAGCATCAGCCACAGCTTGCTGAATGGTCCAAGAACTCAGCACAATGTCGTCAAAAGTCACCGAATCAGGAAAATAGCCTTTACGGGCAGCTTCACGAGCTGGCCGTAACTGCGAATCGGGATCTTGAAGCAGTTCTTTGGCTCGTGCCCCGCGAGCATCGTTAGGTAAAGCCAGGGTTTTTAGGCTGACTTTCTTTGCGGCATCGCCCAAATTATGGAATGACTGATTGGTGCGGCCCTCATCAGGCTCAACGCCAGTTGTCACACTAAGGACAATCTCATTGACTTCAGCAGCAATCGCTTGCAGGTTGTGTTCCACGGCTGACATCAAATGGGTCAGGGCATCAGCAGTTTGTGCTTTGGTCATACGAGGTAGTGTCACCGCGCTGACCGCGCCGCTAGCCAATGTCAAAACTGACAGGATAACAGCCAAGATCAACCGGAGTGTCCCATGGCCGGTTGATGATTTCGTTGACACAGTGGTTTTTAGGGTATCGTCAGGCATTACTCACCAGTCTTGTGCAAGGGTCTGCGGGGCCGGTTGGCCCCCTTACGGGTGGACGGAATCGCTGGAACGCAGACCGGGCGCGCCGCCACCTGTCTGAGGATACCAGGGTGGGCATACCTGCGGACCCAATGCCGCAACACTAGCCGTCTATTGGTCAACCGAATACTGACTCATCTGCTTACCCAATCTCGGCCACTACCGCTGCGAAGAAACTGACCGGTAGCAACGCTGATTGACTGCTGGCTAGGGCAGTGCTGCCTGATTTCCCGCCTAAACGTGATTGGTGCGGGATCATAGAAGTGTGAACCAAACACCTGCCAGACTTGACGATAATCAAATGGTGATTGAACGACATCGGGCATTAGTGGCTGAGTTGCGCCGCCATCAGGAGGCTTACTACCAGCGTGACCAGCCGCTGATCGCTGACGGGCAATACGACCAGCTGCGGCGTGAACTGCTTGAGCTGGAAGAGACCTGGCCAGCCCTGCGCACGGCCAATTCACCTGCCCAAACAGTTGGCGCTCCGGCTGTTGCTGATTTTGCGCCAGTGCGTCATGTTGAACGGTTGCTGTCACTTGATAACGTCTTTGACATGGGGCAGCTGCGCGCCTGGGAGCAGCGTGTGGTTGGGCAAGTTGGTCAGGTCAGTTACCTCTGTGAACTGAAAGTTGACGGCCTTGCGGTCAACCTGACCTACCGGCATGGTCATTTGGTGCGGGCTGCCACGCGCGGCGATGGCCGGGTGGGTGAAGATGTCACCCCGCAAATGCGGACCATTGCTTGTTTACCAGCTCAGTTAGATACCGATGCGCCACCCGAAATTCTCGAAATACGTGGTGAGGTATACATCAGTACTGCTGATTTTGAGGCACTCAACCAGGCGCGCGCTGAAAACCGCGAACCACTGTTTGCCAACCCACGCAACGCTGCTGCCGGCTCACTCCGCCAAAAAAACGTAGCCGTCACGCAAAGCCGTCCACTCAAACTTGTGGTGCACGGTATTGGTGCTTTGAGCTGGGGCGACGCTGCCGCAAAGGCTGATTTCACAAGGCTCAGTCAGGCTTACCAAACGCTCGAACAATGGGGTTTGCCGGTGGCGCAAGTGCGCCGAGTTGCAGGCACACTAGCTGAAGTTGAGGCAATCATCACCCACTATGGTGAACACAGACATGATCTTGACCATGACATAGACGGTTTAGTGATCAAAGTTGATGCTCTTGCAGCGCAACAAACCCTCGGTGCCACCGCGCATGCACCGCGTTGGGCAATCGCCTATAAGTATCCACCAGAAGAAGTCACCACTCGCCTAAAAGATATTGGTGTGCAGGTTGGGCGTACCGGACGAGTCACGCCATACGCCATTATGGAACCAGTGCACGTTGCTGGTTCAACCGTGGCGCAAGCCTCACTGCACAACCAGCAAGAAATCGCCAGGCGAGACATCCGCATTGGCGATATGGTGATTGTGCGTAAAGCCGGTGATGTGATTCCGCAAGTAGTTGGCCCCATCGTTGATTTGCGTGACGGTAGCCAGCGGCTATTTCAAATGCCACAGCAATGCCCCTCCTGCGCTGCGCCACTGGCACCCAGCGAAATTGGGCAAGTTGATTGGCGCTGCCCCAACACCCAGCATTGCCGTGCCCAAGTCGCTGGGCGGTTAGTCCACATCGGCTCGCGTGGCGGCTTAGACATTGAAAGCTTAGGTTACAAAACTGCGTTAGCTTTGGCCGACCCGGAACACAACCGGCCAGCTGAAGCCACCGGGCCGGCTTTAGAACCGCTGCTGGCCAGCGAAGCCGACTTATTTGCCCTGACCCTGGCAGATCTGCAAAAAGTCCTGGTTTGGCCGAGCAGCACATCAACCAAGCCACAACAGCAGCCAGAGCCACAACAGTATTTTTGGAAAAAGAAAGACAACCAGCCCACCAAAAACGCAATCGCCTTACTTGAGCAACTTGAGCAAGCCAAACAACGTGAGCTTTGGCGGGTCTTGGTCGCTTTGTCAATTCGGCATGTTGGACCAAGCGCCGCGCGCAGCTTAGCCAGCACATATGGCTCAATCAAAGCGATCAGCCAAGCCAGTGTTGCTGATTTAGCAACCATTGATGCGGTTGGTCCGGTGATTGCTGAAGCCGTGCGCGACTGGTTTGCAGTGGATTGGCACAGTCAGATCTGGCAAACCTGGGCGCGCGATGGTGTGCGTTTGGCTGAACCAACCGCTCCGGCTTTACCAGCCACCCTGGCTGGTTTGACTGTGGTGATCTCCGGCACACTGCAACAGTTCAGCCGTGAAGCAGCCAATCAGGCGGTGCGCCAGCGCGGTGGCAAAGCCGCTGGCTCGGTTTCGGCTCAAACATCATTCCTGGTGGCAGGGCCGGGTGCCGGTGCCAAAGTCGCCAAAGCAGCGCAATTAGGTGTACCCACGCTGAATGAAGATGAATTTCAGCGCTTGCTCCAAGCTGGTCCAGACGGTTTAGCGGCAAGCCGGTCAGAGCATCTTTCGTCATCGCTCAACCAACCTCAGCTTGGCGACTTTGCGGAAAACCAACTGGACTTAGATATTTAAGGTGCTTTGGGAGTGGCTGTTGGTGTGCCCAGGGCGGGTCGTGGCGTGACACCCACCAGTTTGCGATCCTCCGCCAACGAATCAAAAAAATCTTGGGCATCAGAGCGCAACAGCACGTTAGCGCCATCGCCAGCGTCAACCACCGGAGCCATCACAAAACTGATCTTCGACAAAGGGATGCGACGCATGCTGAAGGCCAAGCCAGCCAGTGAAGAGACCGAGTCAAGGGTTTTTGAGGTGGTCAGCGAAGCCAAACCAGCTTGGGCAAATTGGTAGAGTTTAGGCAGGTCAGTTAGGAGATTGATTTTGACAGCTTTTTGCAGAATGGCGGACATCAACTGTTGTTGACGTTCAATCCGTTGCAGATCAGAACCATCACCCACGTTGTACCGTGCCCGGGCAAAAGCCAAGGCGGTTTTGCCATAAAACTTTTGGCAACCAGCATCAATATCAAGTTTGGCATCAGGTGCGCGCATCGGCTTGTCAATGCACATACGTACACCGCCTAAGGCATTGACCATGTCAGTAAAACCAGCAAAATCGACCACCACCCAACCGTCAATACGCACCTGGGTTACCTGCTCCACTGTTTGCTGAACACAGGCAGCAGCATCACCCAGATTGTCACCAGCGATCGCTCCGTAAGCAAAAGCCGCGTTGAACTTGGTACGGCCAGCAGCCTGACTGGTTTTGCCGTTGGACATTTTGCATTCCGGGATGTCAACTAGCGTGTCGCGGGGGATTGACACCAACACGGCTGAAGAACGATCCGCCGCAATGTGAGCAATCATCGTTGTGTCCGAACGCATACCGGAAATATCCGGGTTTTTGGCAATCTTCGAGTTGTTGCCGTC
>JAIRPS010000122.1 GCA_031256885.1 Bifidobacteriaceae bacterium
GTAATGGACTTTGGGTGGTGTTACGCAGTTTGGCTTTGGCAATCTGGATTATCAACTGGGTTTGTGCAGCGGTAACCGCTTCTTGACTAGCCTCAACATTGTCATAAACCAATTGCGCAGCATCCACCGCAGCATCTAGACCAACCAGGGTGGAAGGCACATACAGCGCCGCATTAGCCAAAATGGAGCGAGCCACCGTGATGGCTGAAGCCAAACCGGCCTTGGCTGACCGCAGCACCAAACCAGCCACAGCCGTCTCAATACCAGCAGTGGCATCCTCAACCACAAACTCAGAGGCATTAGCATCTGCCAAAGCAGCGTCAGCCACCGCCAAAGCTGCCGCTACCGGTGCCCAAGTGCTCGGTGTGAAACGATTCTCATCCCAGGAACGAACCATTGCCACCAATGCACGCAGCAATGTTTTGTCTCCCAATTTGTGGACACGCACCATCACATCAAGCAAAGCCTGAACCGCCTGATCAACCTGAATTTGTGTGCTGGCATTAGCTAAAACGCTCTGCGCTTGCGCTACGGCCGCTTCCAAAGCAGACAGATTTGTGCTGACATAGTTGTTGCGGTTGTCCAAGATCGCTTGGGCTGCCGTAATCAACCCGGCTAGCAAAGAAGTATCAACCGCTTCAACTAATCCTTGGGCTAGCACGGTCAAACGGGTATTGAGATCAGTGACCACCGCTGCGCTGACAGTCGGATTAGCTAAAGCCGCCCGCGCCTCAAGCATCGCCTGGTGGAATGGGTCATAAGTGCTGGGTGTCCAACGGCTCGGTGTGGCATCAAACACGTCATACATGCTCACCAAAATGCCTAAGAAACGCAAATCATCAGCCGAAGCTGGAGCCGCCACGGGCACCGGCAAACGCGCCACCGTAGCATTAACATTGGCGGTGATCAGTAAATCTAACTGGTCGCTGGCAGCGCTGGGAATTGGCAAACTCAGCTGAGCAACACCATTAACCACTGGGAAATCACCAAGATCAACACCCGCCAATTGAGCATTGACGCTAGTTACTTCCTGCGAACCCAGTGAAGGAGTATTCAACCGGCTAACAGTCAAATTGACAGTGCTTCCCGGCGTGGCTCCCTGTGTCGGAATGCCGGAAACCTGCACACCGGTCCGCGCGAAGTTTGGCCTGATTGGTCCGGCTTGCGAAACGTCACGCAAATAGTCAACCCAACCTTGCCAATCAAGCAGGCCGGTATCGGTGATTTTCACTGCATTAGCCATCTCCCAGAAATTGTCGCCGCCTTCAGCCATGAATGAGAAGGTGCCAACTCGGTATTCAGCGTTCGGATCAACCAGCTGCCCGTTGATGTAAACCGACAAAATATGACCAATTTTGGCACCCGGATGAGCTGGATCATCTGACTCGTCGAAGGTGTATGTCACATTGTCGGATAAGCCTAGCTGCAAATATGGCCGTGAAGGCACATTACCGGCAGCGTCACGTTGCCATTGCTGCTCAAGCACTCTGACCAACTGCTGGCCAGTCAAAGTGACCACGGACAGCGTGTTGTTGAACGGCAACACCGCATTGGCTTGCGCAAAAGTGATGTCACCGTTTGTGCCATAAAGCAGTTCTGCACGCAAACCGCCCGGATTAACCAAACCAAGCTGTGCACCCTGGGGCAGATTAGCCAATGTGTCACGCAACGCATTGCCAACCAGCGTGCCCAGAGCCGAAGCTTCGCCACGGTTATCACGGCTCCCACCTGTCCAAACACCGCCCACAAACGAGCCAGTGTGGGCAGTAGTAATATCCCCACTGACCTGGCCAACTGTTTGACTGCCAATGGCTTGGGCATGCGTCAAAGCAGCGTCAACGATTGTTTGGACTTGGGCTACCCGCGGGTAGGTGCTCACCAGTTCAGCATCAGTTACTTGGGTGCGCGCAATATTATCAACCGTATAAGACAGCACCGACATGTTGGTTTTATCAACCGTCAAAGTCACCTTACCAATATTGGCACCGTATGAACCAGTTTGCAAAATTGGTCGCGTGCGGCCAGGCTGACCAGGTATTGGGCCATCCCAGGCATAAGCCAAATGGGTATGGCCAGTCATAATCACATCAACGTCAGCAGACGAAAGATTAACGATCGCATCGAATGGTGCACTATTTGCGGTTGCCGCAGCCAACGAACTAGTTTGGGCAGCGCCATCATGATATTCAGCAACAATAACATCCGCCAGGTTGCTGCTCTTCAGACGGGAAGCTTCACGGTTAACCGCAGCCACTGTATCACCAAAATCAATAGTTGCTACGCCGCCGGGAGAAACCAATGTGGGGGTTTCTTGCGTAACCGCACCAATTACACCAACGCGCACACCATCAATATTTAAAACGGTGGAAGCTGGCAGTTCAGGTAAATTATCAGTGGTGCCCTTTGCGTAAACATTAGCAGCTAAGTAGGGGAAATTCGCCAGTTGATTCACCCGGCCAGTCAAATCAGCTAAACCGCGATCAAACTCATGATTTCCAACTGCTGAGGCTCGTAAATCCAGGGCATTGAGCACATCAATTGTTGGCTTATCATCTTGAATGGCTGATGCGAACAATGAAGCACTAATGTTATCACCTGCTGAAAGCAATGCTGTTTTGCTTTGGCCACCAGCTTGCCGTAACTGCTCAATTGTGCCGGCCACTTTGACTGTATTGTCATCAATACG
>JAIRPS010000123.1 GCA_031256885.1 Bifidobacteriaceae bacterium
TGACAGTACCCATGTCAGCTAGTGCTGTAATAGTCGAAGACCGGCTGATGGGACGGCTTGACGATTTTTTAATAACACCGGTTGCGCGTCGCCAATTAGCACTCGGTTACAGCCTATCCGCCTGGATAGCCGGCGTTGCTGTCACCGCACTGATTTGGCTGCTTGGCGTGATAGTCCTGATCGTAGGGGGCTATGACCTGCCTGACTGGAGTGCTGCCGGTCGCAGCGCTTTGGCGCTAATAATTTCCTGCCTGGTTTTTTCTTTGATGGTCAGTTGGCTAACACTCGGTTTGCGTTCACAGTCAGCTTTTGCCGCCTGCAGCACAATAGTTGGCACATTAAGCGGTTTTGCTAGTGGGTTTTATGTGCCCTTGTTTGTGCTGCCGCGACCGGTTGCTGATTTGATGGGATTGTTACCTTTTGCGCAAAGCGCCAGTCTAACGCTTGATGGTTGGTCACTTCAATCATTCAGCGCCATTGAAGCCACCATGCCAGCGCAGTGGGTTGCTAATGCTCACATATCCCAACAGTTCAGTCTTGAATGGTCAGTTGGCGGTAAAAACTTACCGATCGGCTGGCTTTGGGTAACCCTGACTGTCTGGGCAGCACTATTTGCTGTATTCGGTTGGCGGCAGATTAGGCGCGTAGTCAAACGACGCTGAACAACCCCAATTAGGTGATTGTTTTACCGGCTCGCCAACCGTCAACTGGTAAAGCAAACTTGCGCACCAACCGATCAGCAAACGGTGCATCGGCAAAACGAACCAAGCGCACCGGCTCCGCTGAACGGCGCACCGTCAACTGCCCCCCAGCAGCCAAAGGCCAGCCACGTTGGCTGTCAAAAGACACAACACCGCCGCTGCGTGAATCAGGCAGGATTGTCACCGCAATCTCGACTGTTGGCGCAACCACCAAAGGACGCGCAAATAGCGCATGCGCGCTAACCGGCACCACCAGTAAAGCCTCAACTTCTGGCCAAGCCACTGGCCCACCGGCAGAAAAAGCGTGACCGGTTGAACCGGTGGGGGTGGCAACCACCACGCCATCGCAGCCAAAAGTGGACAAGCTGCGCCCATCAACACGTAAATGCACTTCAATCATTCGCTGCGGCGTGGCTTTTTCCAGCGTAACTTCGTTAAGCGCCCAATCAATCCGCCGTTCCCCGGACCACTCAATCGTTTCCGCAACAACCGTTGCGCGATCTTCAATCCGCCACTGACCGCGGATTAACGCTTCAAGCACTACCGGCAAATCATCGGCATCGGCCTCAGTTAAGAAGCCAAGGTGACCCAAGTTAATCCCAACAATTGGAATGTTGCGGCCACGGACCTGATCAGCTGCCCGCAATAAGGTGCCGTCACCGCCAAAAGCCAGCAACGCCACCGGATTGGGTGCCTCAGCTAAGGGCAGCAAATGCCAGCCATGCTGCGCCAACCAGGCGCGCGACCGTTCAACAAGCTGCTCAGCCGCCGGCGAACAGCCGTGCGTCAAATAGGTGAGGCTGTTACTGACAAGGTCACTACCCACCCATCCACTGTAGCCTGGCATCAAACCACCTTTCTCACAGCCGGCTTGTCTGACTGTGCGTGTCACCGATTGCTTGAGCAACAGCCAAGGTCAGGGCGGTCGCGTCAAGCCCGGTGCCGCGCTTGAGGTGAACAAAAAACTCAATATTGCCCGAAGGTCCCGGCAAAGGGCTGCGCACCACCGCCTGGGGCGCTAAACCAAGTTGCTCTGCGCAATCAACAACCTTGACAATTGCCATGCGCCAATGCTGCGGGTCGCGCACCACACCGCCGGCCGGCAACGCTTGACGCCCCACCTCAAACTGCGGTTTTACCAGCAGAAAAAAGTCAGCTGAAGCACCCGGTGCCAACCTGCTCAAAACTGGTAGCACGGTTGTCAGCGAAATGAACGATAAATCACCAACTACTACCTCAGGCACTTCATCAAGCGCCTCAAGCGTCAGGTGACGCACATTAATTCGCTCCATCACCGTCACCCGTTGGTCTTGCCGTAACGACCAGGCCAGTTGCCCGTATCCAACATCAACGGCGAAAACTCGTCGCACGCCGCGGCGCAGTAGCACATCAGTGAAACCACCGGTTGAAGCACCAGCATCAAGCGCTATGCGACCATCCAGTTTGGGTGCGTGGTCGGCTAACTGATCAAGCGCACCAGCTAATTTTCGCCCCCCACGCGAAACGTAATCTGGCCCTTCCGCTAATTGTTTTACCGTGATGCCGCAGGCCAGGTCAACCTGGCTAGCCGGTTTAGAGACTACTTGCCCGCCGACTGTGACCCGTCCTTGAGCAATCAGCTGAGTTGCTTGATTACGTGAAACCGCCAGTTTGCGGCGCACCAGCTCAGCATCAAGACGCTGACGTCGCATCAGCTATTCCTGGCTGTCCAACAGTTTGCGTAAAGCACGTTCAGCCTGCTCATAAATCTCCGCCTGCTGCTGTGCCGGTAAGTTTTCAGCAGCTTCGGCCTGCTCAATGATTTCAGCAACAACCGCTAGTTCCACAATCCCTTCTCCACTTGTCTAAGGCTTTGCATCAGCTGGTTCAGTAAAGACTGCGTCAGGCCCTGCGTGTCGGCGATTTGCCAAGCTAAAGCCGCAGCAGCCCGCACCGCATCAAGCTGATCAGTCTGAGCAGCCTGTTCAAAAACCACTTGATCATCAATCAGTTGGCAGCAAGCCCCCCCAACCGCCCAGCCGGCAGCAACTGGCTGGCAAGCTGGTTGCGCTAAATGCAAAGCCCGCAAATCCGCACCCAAATAGTTTGGGCGAAACTCCGCTGGTGCTTGCAACAGGTCCAACACACAGCTGACCCCCGTCAAGACCAGTAAACCCGGATAACCAGCCCGGTTAGCGCCGGCCAAATCTGTGCTCAAGCGGTCACCGACCACCAAAGGTGTCACTGCATCAACGCGCCGCGCAGCTGCCGCAAAAATTGCCGGGTCTGGTTTACCGCTAGCGATTGGTTGAACGCCGGTGGCTGAAACAACAGCAGCAATCATTGAGCCGTTACCGGGTGCAAAACCACGTTCCGTGGGTAAAGTCCGGTCAAGATTGGTCGCAAAATACGCCGCCCCTTCGCCGATGGCGTAACTGGCCTGCGCCAACTCAGCCCACCCCACTTGCGGACCCCAGCCTTGCAAGACTGCTTGTGGCTGTTCGGTGGCCGATCTGACCGGCACCAAACCAGCATCTTCAACCGCCTGAGCTAAAGCGTCACTACCAACCACAAGCACTTTTGTGCCTGCCGCA
>JAIRPS010000057.1 GCA_031256885.1 Bifidobacteriaceae bacterium
CAACCGGTACTCCGGCGTGTAGGCCCTACGCTTCTTCGAACCCATCAGACACATCCTCCCATCCCGCTCCCCACCAGGGAACGAAACAACTCAGTGTCCGACTTTTGGGGTCAACCCCACGGGAAACAGGTTCAACGCGAGGTTTGTTTCCTTTTGAGGGCGTTTTATGAAACAAACCTCGCGCTGAATCATGTTCGACACGGTTTCAAACCACACACCACACCCGCCACCCCACACCCAGCCGTACACCATGACACCGCCGGGCTCCAACCCCCCACCCAGCACCACACTCCCGGTGGGCAACAGGTTCAGAAAGGTTCACCAACACCGCCCGATCAAACAACAACTAACGGCTGGGGTGCAGAAACAGGTCCAAACAAGTCAACCCACACCACAACCCACCAGAACCAAACAATCCCAGCAGAACCAACAGGTTCAACGCGAGGTTTGTTTCCTCCACGGGGATGTGAGTGAGTATTAGGAGCGGGAAACAGGTTCAACGCGAGGTTTGTTTCCTTTTAAGGCCGTTTTATGAAACAAACCTCGCGCTGAACTTTGAAAACCACGGTGAATCTTGGTGGGGCTCTGAACTCACCGCCGGGCACTGAGGTGCGCTCTCGGATCGACAACGCACCCACCTAGACCTCAGCGAACCCAAACAAACCCACACAGACCCTGATCGACAACTCGAGCCGGGCGTTGGATACCTCAGCAGACCCTGATCGGCAACTCGGGCCGGGCGTTGGATACCTCAGCAAACCCTGATCGGCAACTCGGGCCAGGTGTTGTATACCTCAGCAGACCCAAGCAAACCCACTCAGACGCCGATTATCAACTCAAATAATCACCAGTCCGGCACTTGGAGTAGACCAAGGTGGCAGCCAGCCGGGGTGAAGGGCAGCAACAAACCCAAGCCTGGCACTTGGATCAGACCCGAGCAGTCAGCAGGGCACACAACCTGTCAATCAGTTTCACTGCGCAGGCGGCAAAAGCTAGCTAAACTAGCTAACGCACTGGCAAAACCGCCCCCTGTTTGGGTGGTCACTTGTAACCAAGCGAAAGGACAGCACAGTATGTCAGAGAGCCAGAGAGAGAGAGAGAGTCCGCCGGGCTCGTCTACGCCGAGTTTGGGCTGCCGCCATGGTCGCGGCTAGTTTGATTGGCGTTAGTGTGACACCAGTTGCGGGCGTGGCCACCGCAACGTTCTCGGTAACACAAGTTTGGAACTATCCCACCTATAGTGGGACTGTCCATTCTGACTTTGGCCACGCGGGGAACTACACATCCTCAACCACTGCTTTCACCACTTTGCAAGGTGGCACATCTGATGGCAGCAATGTCTACTTTATCCGCACCAAAGACGTTGCTCAAGCCGGCGGCAAGAACTACCAATACGGTGTCTTGTTGAAAGCCCGCCTCTCGGATGGCGCACTGCTCAAATCAAACCCCACTCCGGTAAGGAAAGATGCAAACGGTCGGTGGGTCACGACAAGCATCATTGGTCATGGCAATGATATTTTGTACAAATCTGACACCAATCGGATTTTTGTTCCCGGTTGGAAGAATGACGACACCGTTATGCCTCCCGGCACTGATGTCAACAAGCGCATGAAGGGGTTTGGCGCAGCCGATTTAGGTTACGACAAATCTCTTGATTTCCCTAACGTTTTCAACGCAGCTTACTACGACGGTACTGGCAGCTGGGTTACGCGCAATGGTGGCACTCTTCGGTATTACAACACAAACTACCAACAATACCGTTCAACGACCATTAGTCAACAGTGGAGTAATGGTGTTTGGCAAGGCATTGATTGCACTGCAAATGCTATTTATGTTGTGGAAACCAAGGGTAGCGCTGCTGCGGTGCATGTTATTAACTTCAGTGGTCAAGAAACAAAGGTTTGGACCTCATCAAATGTTGGTGGCGAAGCCGAACACATTTTCCATGTTGGTAAAACCTTCTACCTTGGTGTGGGTAACCTGGGCGCCAGTGCGGCCTTGAAGAAAACATCAATCACACCATGAGCACAGTGGAACTTCTTGCCTGGCCGAGGCAACGCTGGTGGTTGCGGCAACCTTCGCGGCGCAATCTTTGGCGGCTGGCGAGCAGCGTTTTTGTGTTGGCGTTGATTGCTCGGTTGGCGCGCGCTGTGTTCAGTCGCACTCTCGCTGGGGCTGCATCTTATGATGAATGGGTCCATTTTGGTGGCGCCGAAATGCTACTGAACGGTTCTGTGCCTTACCGTGATTTTACGTTACTGCACCCTCCGGGAATCATTTTGGCCCAGCTGCCAGCAGCCTTGTTGGGAAAAATATCCAGCGAGCATGTTGGCGTAATTGTTGGACGGATTGGTGTCATGGTGTTGACTTCACTAATGGCCGCTGCTTTAGCTGTTGCTGTCCGAAGGTGGGGAACCATCAGTGCCTTGGCTGCTGGCTTGTTTGCAGCCGCCTTAGCTGTTGAAGTCAGAGTCGACACTGAAATACAATTGGAACCGTTCTATAATACTTTATTGACGGTGGGCGTGATTTTAGCCGTCACCACCATTGAGCATCACAACCCGCGCAGCGCAATAATGAATGTTTCCGCCCTTCACCATTCCACTAAATCACCATTAATTCCCGCGCCTGTTCGCAGATGGTCAAGACTATTACCATATGGTGCTGGTGTGGCATTTGGGTTAGCTGGAAGCATCAAACTAATTGCTGTTGTGCCGGCTGTGGCAGTGATTGGCTTCGCGGGTATTTGCGTTGGCTGGCGTGTGGTCATTCGCATGCTTATAACCGCCGCCGCTACCGGTTTGCTGATTGTTTTACCGTTTTTTGCGCTGGCACCACGTCAGTTTACCGAGCAGGTGGTTTTTACGCAGATGGGACGCAAAGCCTCTGCCTTGGCTTACCGTGAACAGCTTGGTCCAATCAGCGCATTACCATTGGTTGTGCGCCTTGGCCTAATCATGTTGGTTGCTTTGGCTGTTTTAGCAATGATTATTTGGCGGGTTGGGCTAAAACCTCGGTCGAATACTGCCGCCTATGCTTGGGCAGTATTTGGAGTGGTGGCAATGACTGAGCTGCTGGTACTGCCATCGCATTGGGGTGACTATGACACAATCATGACCGCTAGCCTTGCGATTGGTTTTGCTGCTTTGGTCGCCTGGCTGGGTGGCGCTATAACACGTCGCTTCCGGCCACTGCCAGTCCTGTTCGCAGCGTGCACGCTCATACTGTGCCTGCAACCAATGTCAATGCGTCCGCTGCTGCCACATGACTTCAGGCCACGTCCCGGTGTTGTGCAAGCTGCCCAGATTCGCACAGTTTTCGCAGTTCTGCCCAATGCCGATCAGTGCATTGCCAGCCCACTGGCTAACTACCTGATTATGGGTGATCGTTTTGCAGACAACTTGGCGCAAGGCTGCCCGGTCACATTGGACCCTGCCGGTATTGCCAGTGTGCTGCGCAGCGGTTTTGTGCCGCCGGAACTAGCCCACCAAGATTCGGTTGATTCTCTGCCCAGCCTTCTCCAGTCTCAGGCGCTTTCAACCGGGCTAACAGTGATTGACCAGGAATGGGACTATCAGCAAAGCAAATGGTTAGAAGCCAAGCAGAAAACCGGTGACGGCACCAAAGTAATCGCTCAGCAAGGTTTGCTAACACTCTGGCAGGTTGGTCAGTAACCCCAGTCGGCGCAACCTTCACAAACACGGTGGCCAACCCGGTCCGGATCACTTCAGCAAACGATCAGCCGGCGCAACCTTCGCAAACACGGTGGCGCTAACCTGACACCGATTAGTGGTTGACTAGTGTCATGAGTTTGTTGCGATTTTTAGCTCGCGCCATGATTGCTGGACCAATCATTGCTGAGGGAACTGCCGTTTGGCGGCACCCCGAACCCCATGAGAGCGCAGTCCAGCCGCTGGTCAACCTGGTTAATCAGCATAGCCCGCAAGAGATTGACGCCCAGCAAACCGTCAAAGCCAGCGGCGCTATTTTGATTGGTTCTGGCACTTTGATTGGCTTGGGGCTGCTCGCCCGGTTGGGCGGCTTGGGCACTGCGGTTGTGCTGGCTCCCGCCGCCCTGGCGGGACACCGTTTCTGGCAAGTCAAAGACTCACAGTTGCGCGCCTCAGCCCGTTCAACGTTCTTCCGCCAAATCGCCTTAGCGGGTGCTGGTCTGCTGATCGCCACCACCCGCCGCCGTAACCGCGTTGACTGATCACCACGCCGTCGCTGGGCCAAACCAAACCCAGCCTGGTGGCCCAACTGTCGCTACGGCATCGGGCAACTGGTGGCCGGCACCAACCGCAAAAGCGCCGATCGATGCATTGGTTAGTTTGCCGGGATCAAAATCTTTGACAGCCCGCTATCTGGTTTTGGCAGCGCTGGCGCAAGGACCTTCTGTCATTCACGGAGCCTTACTGGCTCGTGACACACATTTGATGATTGAGGCGTTGCGTGGTTTGGGTGCTGCGATCACCGTACACCCCGCCTCCCCTAACCAACCCGCCACACCAGCCTGCACGCTTGCGCCTTCCAACCAACCGCTTGCGCCTTCCAACCAACCGGTGGTGACTGTTCAGCCTGGGCCGTTACGCGGCAATCTGC
The DNA here is from genome assembly GCA_031256885.1 of Bifidobacteriaceae bacterium. The sequence continues at coordinate 4,603 of JAIRPS010000057.1, forward strand.
GGATTGATTGCGGCCTGGCTGGCACTGTTATGCGGTTTTTGCTGCCGGTGGCCGCCTTGGCTAACGCACCGGTCACTTTTGATGGCGATCCCGCCGCACGTGAACGTCCTCTCGCCCCCCTGCTGACTGCTTTACGCCAATTGGGAATCAGCCTGGATGATCAAGGTAGGGGCACTTTACCGGTGACTATTCACGGCAAAGGCTGCGTCACCGGTTACCTGGTCGACATAGACACATCCGCTTCGAGTCAGTTTCTCAGCGCTTTACTGCTGGCAGCACCGCGTTTTGCCAACGGTTTGACGGTCACCAATATTGGCAACTCGCTGCCCTCAGCGCCTCATGTTGACATGACCCTAACCTGCCTGCGCCAGTTCGGCGCCACAGCCGTAGGACCAACCAGCCAGTTCGGCGCCACCGCCGTAGGGCCAACCAGCCAGTTCGGTGCCACAGCAGTAGGACCAACCAGCCAATTGGCTAACCCCGGCCACTCCCCCGCTCGGCCAACTTGGCAGGTCAGCGGCTCACTCACGGGGCAAACGGTACAGGTTGAACCCGATTTATCAAACGCTGGCCCGTTCATTGCTGCCGCGCTGGTTACCGCAGGGCAGGTGCGCGTGCTCAATTGGCCGCAGCAAACCACCCAGCCTGGGGATATTCTGCGCCAATATGTTCGGCAATTCGGCGGCCAGGTTCAACGCCAGGGGAACGACTTACTGTTCACGGCAACACCAGGCAGCTTGGTCGGTGCTGATTTAGACCTCACGCCAGCTGGTGAACTGGCCCCCACCTTGGCGGCGATTGCCCTGTTTGCCACTTCCCCAACCCGTTTGCGCGGCATTGCCCATTTGCGCGGTCATGAAACTGACCGTTTGGCGGCGCTCGAACAGGAAATCACTCGCCTGGGCGGCCACGCTCACCAAACCGCTGATGGCCTGGTGATTTCACCAACCAGTCAGTTACATGGTGCTGATCTAGAAACCTACAATGACCACCGGATGGCAACTTTTGCAGCAATTGTTGGGTTGCGCTTGCCGGGAGTCAGGGTGCGCAACATTGCCACAACCGCCAAAACCTTGCCGGATTTCCCAACTCGTTGGCTCAGTTTGTTACCACCAAACCAGCCTTCCACCAACCCTGAGCATCAACATGAGCCGTGCTGATTGGCATTCTTTAGACGAAGACGATGTCCGTATTCGGGCGCCGCGTCACGGCAGCCGTCCACGCACCAAAATTCGTCCCCAGCATGCCAATGCTGTTTTGGCGCGCGTAGTCAGGGTTGACCGTGGCCGTTACCGGGTGATGTTGGAGCATGACAGCAGCCATGCCTTATCCGCTATGCGTTCACGCGAACTGACGGGCGTGCAGATTGTGGTGGGTGATCTGGTTGATTTAGTGGGCGATTTGTCCGGCCAACCCGGCAGCTTAGCCCGGATTGTGCGCGTCCAGCCGCGTGTTTCCGTATTGCGACGCTCCGCCGATGACGTAGACCCTGCCGAACGTGTGATTGTCGCTGGTGCACAACAGTTAGTCATTGTCACCGCCTTAGCGAATCCGCCTCCCCGGCCAGGGCTGATTGATCGCTGCCTGGTGGCTGCCTACGATGCCGGACTTACCCCAGTGCTTTGCCTAACCAAAGCAGATCTTGGCTCGCCCGACCAGTTGATTCAACTGTACACCGGACTTGACCTGGCCGTGGTCACGGTTGGTCGTAGCACAACCTCAGCCACACCGCCCAACCGTCGTTTGATTGGCCTTGAGCATGTTGCCAAACTGCTGGTGGGACGGGTTTCCGTGCTGGTTGGTCATTCCGGAGTAGGCAAATCAACTTTGGTAAACGCTTTGGTGGCGGGGGCTGGGCAAGCTGTTGGTAAGGTCAATCAGGTCACTGGGCGGGGGCGGCACACGTCATCGGCGGCGGTAGCTTTGCCACTGGCTGCGGGCGGCTGGGTGATCGACACTCCTGGTGTACGCTCTTTTGGGTTGAGTCATGTGACTGATCAGCAGCTTTTAGCGGCTTTCGCTGACATCGCTGAACCAGCCATGACCTGCCCGCGCGGCTGCACCCATTTGTCTAACGCGCCAGATTGCGAACTTGATCAATGGGTTAATGATGACGCGCAACGCCACCAAAGGCTGGCTTCTTTCCGTAGACTGTGGGAATGTCGCCAAACACCGGCCTTCCCACGATAACCCCTGACGCCCCCTACCGTGCCGACATTTTACTTGCCCACGAGTTAGCTAACTGGGCTGATGAGATCACCACAGACCGTTTCTGGTCACCCGACCTTGAGGTTCACACCAAAGCTGATATGACACCGGTGACTGATGCAGATCAACGAGTTGAACAGTTGCTGTGCAATAAACTCGCTAAAACTCGGCCCAGCGACGCGATTGTCGGTGAAGAGTTTGGGGCGCATGGTTCTGCCAACCGCACCTGGGTAATTGACCCAATTGACGGCACCAAAAATTTTTTGCGTGGTGTACCAGTCTGGGCCACCTTGATTGGTTTGATTGAGGATGGTCAACCGGTGCTCGGCATGGTCAGCGCGCCAGCAATTGGCCGCCGCTGGTGGGCAGCCCGTGGTTTTGGCGCATATATTGGCCGCAGTTTTACCACCGGCCAACCGATCCATGTTTCTGACATTTCCGAGTTGGCGGACGCATCGTTTTCTTGCTCATCGCTCGGCGGTTGGGATAAAGCCGACCGTCTGGATCAATATGTGGCCTTGTCGCGAGCGGTTTGGCGGACTCGCGGCTATGGCGATTTTTGGAGTTACATGATGGTTGCGGAAGGCTCAGTGGACATTGCTGCCGAACCTGAACTGGCCTTCCACGACATGGCTGCGGTTGCCGCCATCGTGATTGAAGCTGGCGGTCGGTTCACCGACACCAGCGGCCAAGTTGATGGCCCCTTCGGTAAGGACGCTCTCGCCACCAACGGGATCCTGCACGATCAAGCCCTCGGCTTCCTCGCCCCGCGCAAGTAACCCGCGCGGCACCCACGCACTGCTCGCGCGGTGCCCAGTGCATTCAGCGCGAGGTTTGTTTCCTTTTAACCCTGTTTTATGAAACAAACCTCGCGTTGAACCGGCGAATCTGGCTTAGGGCACGCGGGCGGTCCATTCGTTGCTGGAAAACTTGGTGTCAGCCAGGTGTTGTGCTTCAGCTAGTTCCGCAGCGGTTGGACTGGAGCGCACCAAACGGTGTTGGCGAGCGAAGCTGTCAACAAAGGCGGTGACTATTTGTTCGCGCGGCAAACCGGTTTGGGAACGCAACGGGTCTACTCGCTTGGCGGCAGAAACGGTGCCTTTATCACTCAGTTTGGCGCGGCCAATCCGCAAAACTTCGGTCATTTTGGCTGCGTCAATGTCATAAGCCATAGTCACATGGTGTAGCACTGTGCCGTCGGCGAGGCGGCGCTGGGCGGCGCCGGCAATCTTGCCACTGGGTGAAGCAATATCGTTGATTGGCTGGTAGGTGGCTTGAATACCCAGTTCACCAAGCGCCCGCAGCACCCAGTTGTCTAAAAATGCATAGGATTCAACAAAACTCAGTCCATCAACTAATGAACCGGGCACTACCAGCGAGTAGGTGATGGTATTGCCTGGTTCAATGAACATGGCCCCGCCACCGGAAATCCGCCGCACCACGGTTACACCATGCCGAGCGGCGGCTTCTAAGTCAACTTCGTTACGTAAGGATTGGAATGAGCCGATCACTACTGCCGATGACGCCCACTGCCAGATCCGTAAAGTTGGTCCGCGCTGCCCCGCCCCAAGCGCCCGCGCATACACTTCATCGAGGGCCATTTGCATGGCCGGTGATTGTGGGCCGTCTTCGATTAGTTCAAATGAATGGTCTTCCCAGGTGGTCGCTTTGCCCAGGGCGCGCCGCACGGTTAGGGCAACAGCTGCCGCATCAAAACCGATCAATTGGTCGCTGGGCAGCAAACTGCCGACCAGTCGTGCAGTCAACTGGTCGGCAGTCAGGTCTGCTGAAACGCCATCGAGAGCTTGTTCTAGCCGGGTGATGGCGTCCGGCGGTTCGGCGAAAAAATCACCAGCTAGTCGCGGCTCAACCAAGCAGTTAGTTTGGTCGAGTTGAAACTCGATGCTGACGAGTTTGCCGCCGGGTACTTTGTGAACTCCACGCATGGCCACCATCATGGCTTGCCTGGCAAGTTGGTGCAAGTAGGCAGGCCGGGTACCGCATCAATACCCGGCCTGCCAACTATGCCTTAGCGGATTGTTTTGGTTTTGTTTGAGGTTTTGGCTTTGCCGTTCAGCTTGACCTTGACACTCAAACGCTTACCCTTATCAACCGCCTTGACCTTATAACTGGCCTTAGTAGCACCCTTAATCGCCTTACCTGAGCGATACCACTGATAACTCACACCAGCCTTCACCGCCGCAGACAACTTGACACTCAACCGGGCACCAACCTTCGCCTTACCCTTCACAGCCGGCTTAACCAACTTCACCGCACTACCCAACGCAACCGTCGCCGCCACCGGATCAGCCGCCGCCTTAGCAACCACACCAGCAGGAGCCACCGGCAAACCAGTCACCCGCAACTTAGCCTTCGCAATCGCAGTAACCAAAACCGTCTGCGCAGCCGTCACAGCCACCTGAGTAGCATCATCATCAGCAAACACCACCTGCGCAGCCGCCAAAGCATCAGCCAAACCAGCCAACGACGACGGCACATACGCAGCAGCATTACCAACAATCGAAGAAGCCACACTAATCGCCGAACCCAAACCAGCCTTCACCGCACGCAACACCAACTGACCAAACGCCGCTTCGAGCGTGTCAACAGCAGTTTCGACCTGATGTTCGGCTGCTTGTGGGTCATCACGCACTGTGATACCAGCAGTAACAGCAGCCGCTACGCGCGCCCAACTGCTCGGCGTGAACTGGCTGCTGTCCAAGTTACCAGCCATCTCAATCAGCGAAATCAGCAAGGCTTTGTCACCCAGTTTGTGAACCTTACTCAAAGCATCAAGTAAGGCCTGGGCTTCAGCGTCAACCGCTGCCTGAGTCGGGTCAGCCGCCAACACGCCCTGCGCATGCGCTACAGCCTCAGCCAGCGACTGCAAATGAGCACTTTGGTAACCGCTGGGGTTATCCAAAACCACTTGCGCTGCGCTAAGTAAAGCATCAAGCACTGCTGTATCAACCGCTGCAACCAGCGCATCTGCTAAACCTGGCAGATCGTTGATGACCCGACGAAGATCAGCTATGGCAGGTTGCGGATCAGCTAACAGGGCGCGCGCTTCTTCCATCAGAGCATGGAATGGCGCATAACTGGCGACAGTCCAACTAGCTGGCGTGGCGTCAAACAGGTTATACACATTGACCATGTAGCGCAGCATCGTCTGATCAGCCAAGGACACGTATGTCACAGTCGTGCTGAAGGCGGCAGTTGCCACCCCATCCGACAGTGTGTAAGTCACTGTGTAATTACCGGACTGAGCATAGGTATGCGAACCTTTGACTGCGCCATCGGCCACCACACCGGTAGCCAAAGTGGAGGCGTCCCCCCAGTTGATGCTGACGCTCAACGGGCCGCGGCCACCGCTTGCGCTACCCAACACCAGGTCGCTAACAACCGCACCAACCGCTTGCGGCGCAGCTGGAGTGGACTGCGGCGCTAGCTCAGCTGGCGCTAAAGGACCAGTTCCGTCGGTGGCCACCGCCATGATGTGTTGGCGACCGCCCACCAATGTGCCGGACGAGTTATTGGCGTAGCTCGGCGGCATTTGGAACCACATTGCAGCGCCATGGTTAGTTTCCAGAGCAATCGGATCACTGATGTACAGCGAAGTGACTTTGGTGTTGCCTTCGCTAACACCAGAGTTATGCAAACGGGTTTGCACCGCCGAGAAAACTTGGGTACCAGATTGTAGATTACTGCCCGGATAACACCAGTCACCAAAATGCAGATACACCGGCTGTTCAAAACCGTCGGCGTAAATGATCTTGGCAGTACCGGTCTTGTTGGAGCCTTCATTTGCTGTACCAATCAAAGCTAGTTTGCTGGCACCAACCCCTAAATCCAAAGCGAACTTAGCGTCTTGAGCAGTGATGGCATCTGGTGTACCGATTGGTGGATCGGGAATCCACACGCGCATGCCAGCAGCAGCAATTGCCTGGTCAGCAATCGCATTGTTGCCACTGTCCGGTCCCGGCCCAACCCGTGCCGGAATGGTGATGGTTTGACCAACCGTCCAGGGCACAGTGTTGCCATAGCCAAGCAAGCTCCGCCCATAGCCCCAACCCTGACCATCGCAGGAGGCACCAGTAGTACCAATATTGGTGATGCAAACCGCGTCAAAAGCGCCGCTGATGTCATAGCTCCCACCAACTTGAACAGCAATATCACCACGCAGAGTGACCGGTGTGGCAACATCAGCACCGCTGTAAATCAAGGTGACTTGTCCGCTGTAAAGCCCAGGCGTATCAAGTTGCACGGCGGGAACAGTCAAACTAACACCACCGAGCGGTGAACCAGTCACCGTAGCTGTGCGTGGGCCAATGCCATCATTCAAATCCAAAGTGACCGACCAGTCAGCCGGGTTAGTTGAAGGAGCCCGCGCCGTCCCTAAATTGATGGTGCCAGCTTCACCGAAACGTAATGTTGTGTTCTCAGCCGGATAGTAAGCAACACCGTCAGGAGCATAATCTTTATCAGCCAAAAATTCGATTTCAGCTAAAGTGATTTCGGCGCTGCCTTGCAATTTCAGGCGAAGCCAAGCATATGCTCCAGGATTAGCAATCGTGTAATAGCGGGTTTGCACATTCCAACGGAAACTCTGATTGGAACGATCATCGATTTCTTGCCAAGTTTGACCGTCAGCCGATCCCTCCAAAACCCAACTGTGCGGAGCAGTAGTGCCGCTAGCACCATTGGTTATGGTGTATCCGGTGAAATAAGCCAAGCCAGCGTTTGATTTCACACTGATAATTGGTGTTGCTGAACCTAATGCCGTAACTGTGCCAGAGTTATTGTCAACCAAATTGCTGGTAGACACGCCGGTGTCGAGAGTCACAGCACTCCACTGCCGATCACTAACATCCACCAATGGCGAGGGTTCAGTGACCGGCGTGGTGTTCTCGCCCCAGTTGGTGGCGGTCGGGCTGACCTGGAAATCAACCGTGTGGTCACCGGCGCTGAGCACCACAGCCTGATCAAGCCGGGGTTGGCTGATTGGCTGACCATCGACTGTCACACCAGCCACATAAGGCGTGTTAGCTGTGTTACCGGGCGCATTAATCGTGATAGTGCCATGCGCACCACGGTTGATCTTGGCTTTGTCAAAGGTTGGGGAAGCGATTGTGTAGCTACCTGAACCCAAAGAAAGCGGGTAGAAACCAAGTGCCGCAAACACTTCCCAGGCAGCCATTGAGCCGTTATCTTCATCGCCTGGATAACCTTGGCCAATATCTGAACCAACGACCAGCCGGCGCACCGCTTCACGAATAATTTGTTGGGTCGATGACGGCCGACCAGCCTCGGCATACATCCAAGGAATGTGCATGGAGACTTGGTT
>JAIRPS010000093.1 GCA_031256885.1 Bifidobacteriaceae bacterium
AGTTGTCTGGCTATTTTAGCAGGTCTGGCGGGGGGCTGTTACCGTGACCGGGTTTGCCCCCCGCCTTGTGTGCGTTAGCGTTTGGCAACGATTGACTCAGCTGGCACCCATTTGATGTCGAGTGCTACTAGTTGCTCTGGCTCAATGCCGCCTTTGCTTAGATCGGGGTCTTTAGCCAGGTAGGCTTTGGTTTCACGGGCTATTAGACCGGAGAGGATGAGTAGTCCTACCAGGTTGGGTAGCGCCATCAGGCCGTTGAGAATGTCGGCGAGGTTCCAGATTGGTTCGAGTTGCCAGAGTGCGCCGGCCATGATCATGATTGTGAAAATAACCCGGTAGGGCAGTTGGGCTTTGAGGCCGAGTAGTCGTGTGGCGCAGCGTTCGCCGTAGTAGGACCAGCCAAGTATGGTTGACAAGGCGAAGAAGGCTACGCAGACTGCCACGATGATTGCGCCGATTTTGCCGTTGAATGTTTCATAAAAACCGTAGGCGGTGGCTTGGCCGGTGTCGTAGCCTTTTTTACCGACAGCTGCTGCGGAAACGTTGATTGGCTGCCAGCTGCCGGTTGACAGGATGATTAGTCCGGTGAAGCTGACCACAATGATTGTGTCTATGAAGGTTTGGGTCATTGAGACTAGGCCTTGACGCACTGGGTGGGTGGTTTTGGCGGCGGCTGCAACTATGGCGGCGGAACCCATGCCGGATTCGTTGGAGAAGATGCCGCGGGCCATTCCTTTTTGGATGGCTAGGGCAACGCCCGCACCGAGGAATCCACCACCGGCTGCGGTTCCGGTGAAGGCGTCATGGAAGACTGAGCCGAGTGCTGGCAAAATGCCGTCAGCGTTGAGCACTAGCACTACTAGGCCGCCAATCAGGTAAACAATGATCATGAAGGGCACAAAGCCGGCGGTGACGCGACCGATTGATTTGATCCCGCCAATCAGCACTGCCCCAACAAGCACTAGCACTACTAGACCGGTGATCACTGGGGGTATGCCGAAGGCTTCTTTGATGTTGGTGGTGACGGCGTGAACTTGGGTCATGTTGCCGATGCCGAAGGCAGCCAGTGCGCCGAAGATTGAGAAGAGGATGGCGAGGGTTTTGCCGATTTTGCCTTTGATGGCTTTTTCGAGGTAGATTTGCGGCCCGCCCATCACTTCGCCTTTGGCGTCGATTTCACGGTATTTGGAGCCGAGGAAAGCTTCCGCGTATTTGGATGCCATGCCAAGTAGTCCGGTTACCCACATCCAGAACAGTGCGCCTGGCCCACCAACGCAGATGGCGGTGGATACGCCAACAATGTTGCCTACCCCGACTGTTGCTGCCAGGGCGGTGGTGAGGGCTTGGTAGTGCGAAATGTCACCTTGTGATCCAGCATCTTTGCGTTTCAGCAATCCGAGACGTAAAGCTGCACCTAGTTTGGTGAATTGCACCCCGCCGAGGCGGATGGTGAGGACTAAACCGGTGACGAAGAGCAGGGGGATGAGTAGCTGGGGCCCCCAGACGAAACCGTCTACGGTGCTTATCAGCTTGCTAAGCGTTTCCATCTCATTGACCTTTCATAGGTGGGCGATGTTTGGCCATAGCATAGTGCAAACGTCAAGTTTTGGTGGTCAGCGCCAGTCGCGGTGGGCGATGGCGCGTTGGGCTTCGAGTTTGTCTTGCCGTTCGCGTAGGGCTTGCCGCTTGTCCCATTCTTGTTTGCCTTTGGCTAGAGCTATCTCAATTTTTGCGCGCCCTTGTGCAAAATAGAGCCGTAGCGGCACAATGGTATAGCCTTTTTCGCGTGTTCCGGCAGCTAGCCTGCGGATTTCCAGACGGTGTAACAACAGTTTGCGCCGCCGTCTTGGCGCATGATTGGTCCAGGTGCCTTGGGCATATTCTGGGATGTGCACACCTTCTAACCAGGCTTCGCCAGCTTCTACAGACACCCATCCGTCAATCAGTGAGGCGCGTCCTTGACGTAAAGCTTTCACTTCGGTGCCTTGAAGCACCAAACCAGCCTCGAAGGTTTCTTCAAGGTTGTAGTCGTGGCGGGCCCGCTTGTTGCTGGCCACCAACACCATGTCACGAGCGTCACGCTGTTTGCGCGCTCGTATCTGTTTGCGGGTCTCGGCCATGCATCCAGCTTAGCGCCACCATGCGCTAGCCCGCAGCAGCACTGGTGTGGTTGATTCAATAGCGGGTTAAGCTTTTGTCGGTCAATTTACTTACTGGATCCTTTTTCAGAAAGATAGTTTTCCGTCCTGTATTCGAGATTATTCTACTTTTGTAATCAGACCCAACATTTCATTTTGCAGTTAGCGCTGGTTCTCTCAGGAACAAAAGAACGATTCCAAGCGGCAGACTCACATCACTAATTTGCATACCGCTAACCCTGCAACAACGCGCTGGCCATTCCAAGCGGCACACTCACATCATGGGATTCACTGTGCGGCGGGTGGCTCTTGGCTGGTCTTGGCTGGTGGGTGGCGGATCACTTGGAGTAGTCCGATTAGGGAAACAACCGCCCAGGTGCCTTCGAGGAGCAGGAAACCCCATTGCTGCTCGATCACCGCATCAACGGCTAGTAATCCTGAACCTAACGCGTTGAGCAGCAGGTAGGTGATCGACTTGGCGTTCAAAACAGAGCACTGTGATAGCACAAAGCCTGCCAGCACCCCCAGTGAACCGATGATCTGAACCGCCATACTCACGCTCGGCACCTTAGCAGGTGGATTGGTTTACCGAGGCCGCGTGCGCGGTTTGTTTCCTTGAAACCGCTGTTTGGGAAACAAACCGCGCGTTCAATGCTCAGTTGGCGCTGCTCGCAAAACCGCTTGGGCAGGCAGCACAAGCCAGTTGGGCGAGTTTGCCGGCCTGGGCTAGTGCCGCGCAGCCGGCGGCGCAAGCTTCCTTCAAGTCAATTGCTTGACCTGTCCGCACAGCATGGTTTGCCATCACTTTGGCTAGATTCACTGGCACACCAACTGTGCTGGCGGATTGTTCAACCGTTTGACCATTAGCTAAGCAATCAAGCAAGCGGGCATACACCCCCGGCGCGGCACTGGTCATCCGAACAGCCTGCCAATCTGAAAGATCGCCACTGCCAGCAGCCACGCTAAAGTCAGTGTGCTGGTAACTGCCAGGGCGGTTAGACGCCCACCAATGTGGCGGCGCTGCTCAGCCACCGTCACCAAACACGGTGTATAGACAAGACAGAAGACAAGGAAAGCGAAGGCCGCTAAACCGGGATGCCCACCACTGGTGCGCGACAAGGTGGCTTGCAGCTGCTGACCCAAGTCGGTTTGATCTTCGGCTTCCGGGTCAAGACCGTAAGTGGTGGCTAGGGTTGATACCACGGCTTCTTTAGCTGCAAAACCGGTGATGGCCGCAGCGCCAATATGCCAATCATCAAGTCCAGCGGGGGTCATTGCTTTGCCAACCACTTGACTGACCGCACCTAAAGCCGAGTCGCTGGGCGGCACTTCATTACCAAACTGGTGTCCGCCACTAACCGGAATAGCCATAAGTAGCCAGGTGGCAATGCTCAACGCCACAATCAACCGGCCAGCACGGCTGGCAAATTCGAGGCAACGCCGCCCAACCATGCTCAGTAAAAAACCGGCACGGGGCAATTGGTAGGGCGGCAGGACCATCACGATGCCTTGGCCTTTGGCAGTTGCCCCGGTGACACCGCGCAGCAACCGCCCAAGCAACACTATGAGCACCACAGAAATCAGGTACATTGCCCAAACAACTAAGCCAGCCCTGCCCGGAAAGCAAGCTTGGGCAATCATCATAAAAATCACCAGCCGGGCGTTACAGCTGGTCAAGGGCACTAATAAGGCGGTTAGCAAACGTTGGCGGGCGTGTGGCACAGTCTTGGTGGCTGCTAAAGCGGGAACGTTGCAACCAAACCCGAGAACCAGCGGAACTACACTGCGACCATCCAAGCCGCTACCCCGCATCAGTCGGTCCCCCATCACAGCCACGCGCGCCATGTAACCGGAGTCTTCCAAAACGCCCAGTATTGCGAAAATCACTGCCATGAGCGGCAAAAATTCGCAAACTACCGCAACGCCTTCAAGCACTCCACCAGTCAGTAAGGCTTCAAACCAACCGCCTGTAACACCGAGAGCACCGAGCAGGCCAACCACACCATCAGTCACCGGACCGTGAATGAACTGTGCGAAAGCATCTTGAATCGGTGCTACCACTAAAGTTGTCAACTCAAATACG
>JAIRPS010000095.1 GCA_031256885.1 Bifidobacteriaceae bacterium
CTGATTTACAGCCAGCCAACTGTTTTCACATACTGGTTCGGTGTATATATTGATCAGCCAACTGAGCCACCAGGAACCACACCCAGCCCAACTCAAGAACCATCACCAAGCCTCAGCCGAACCATCAGCCCAACGCCCAGCGGTAGTTACGCCGCCAGCAGCAGTCCCACCGTCAAGCCTTCAAACAGTGCCAACCCCGCACCAACCTGGTCAACTAGCGGTAGCGCCAAAGCAACTATCACAGTCAGCAGCAGTGCCAGCCTGTCGCCTCAGCCAAGCGTAACCAGTAGCCAACCCGCCGGCCTGGTGCCCAGTCAAAGCTGGTCAAACGGCGGCGGATCAAACAGCAATCTGCCAAACCAACCGGCTAAGCCAATTGATGGTGACAACCGCGCTACCGGTCAACTAGTTCATACCGGTACATCGTTCGCCCTACCTGTTGTGATACTTTCCGCAGCGATTGCCTTACTGTTGGGCGGTAGCTTGCTGATGCTCCGCCGTCGCCTCAAGCGCTGAAAAAAACTGACCCGCCAACCAAACCGTGCGCAAGTCAGGGTTGCGTCAGGTTCGCCAGGTTGGCGGGTATGGGGAAGAGTGTTATACGGCTAACGCACTGTCAGCTTCAACTTGTCGTGCTTACCGTTGGCTGTGCGCACCGTAATGGTTGTTTTGCCGTGACGCTTTGCCTTGACAATGCCGGTTGCCGAAATTTTGGCAACCTTTGGTTTGGAGGAACGCCAAAGCAGTTTGCTACGAGCCTTGGCTGGACGCAGTGAAGCAGTAAGTTTGATTCGTTTACCAGTCTTCACCGCTAAAGAGCGTTTGGTTAGCTTGACAGCAGTGACTTGGGGGGCAGGGGAAGCATGCGGCGCGGGTTGGGCACTTGGTGTCACCGCATCAAGGCTGACTGCAAAAAACCCTGAACAATAGCCATACTCAACTTGGGTGCCATATTGGCCAGGCGGCAACTCAAGCGTAACGCTGGAAGCTGCTGGGTGGTTGGGGGCGTCATCGGCAATCCGATCAAGATTGATGCCGGCCATGGCGACTTGCCCATTAACGTCAAGCAACTCAATGCCTGAGCCGGGCTGAACCACCCGCATGATTTGTGGTCCAGCCGCACCATTGGAACCACCAGCTTGGATTGACAAGCTAACCCTGGCAGCTTTATCAAGTGTGAAAACCGTCTGCTGGACCAAGCGCATTGGTGGGATCAAGATCACTCCCGGTGTGGTGGGCGCACACATTTTGGCGTCCCAATGGCCGCCGACTACCGGAACGTCAACAGCCAAGGCAGTTGGAGAGGCAGGGGCACTGGCACCAATCGCCGTGGCCGTCACTGCGAACATGCCTAAGGTGCACAGGCCAACGGTCAAGATGCCGGCCGTTGCTTGGCGAAGAGGCAAGTTGATCATGGTTTGTTTCCTTCCCAACTGGGCGTCCCGGCGGTCGAATGGCCCAACCACCGGGCTTGGCGTAATGGTCTGACATCAAGGGGGTGATGTTTTTGCCATCGCTTGTCTTAACGTGCCAAGCTGAAGGCGGCTTCCCTCGGCTTGCTGAAGTGCGACAACGCAATCACCGAGGCAGCTTTTGCGGTGTGGCGGCAGCACTTTGCGGCCTCGCCGCGCCCGCGGCGTGACCGAGTGGCCATTAGACCAGTAGGCTTGGGCCGCGACCGGCCCAACAAGACCGGTCAACCAGTGAGGTAGGAGGAAGCCCGTTGCCCAAACGTCAAGACATCAAGTCGGTCATGGTGGTTGGTTCTGGACCAATCGTGATTGGCCAGGCTTGCGAGTTTGACTATTCCGGAACCCAGGCTTGTCGGGTGTTGCGCCAGTCAGGCCTGCGCGTGATCCTGGTCAATTCCAATCCCGCCACAATCATGACTGACCCGCAGTTTGCCGACGCTACCTATGTTGAGCCAATCACCACAGAGGTGTTGACAGCGATCATTGAACGTGAGCGGCCAGACGCCCTGCTGCCAACACTTGGCGGCCAGACTGCCTTAAACGCGGCCATTGCTTTACACCAGGCTGGTGTTTTGGAACGCTTTGGAGTTGAGCTGATTGGTGCTTCGGTGGCTGCAATCACTGCCGGTGAGGACCGTCAAGCATTCAAAGCGGTGGTGGAACGCAGCGGTGCCAGTGTGGCGCAGTCACGGATTGCTCATTCGCTTGAGCAGTGTTACCAGGTGGCAGAAGAACTGGGCTACCCGCTGGTGGTCAGGCCAAGTTTCACAATGGGCGGACTGGGCTCGGGTGTGGCCAACAATGCGGCTGATCTGAAAAGGATTGCCGGGGCTGGTCTGCAATACTCACCAACAGCCGAAGTGCTCCTGGAAGAGTCGCTGCTCGGCTGGAAAGAGTTTGAACTAGAGATCATGCGTGATAAGCATGACAATGTTGTGGTGGTTTGTTCAATTGAGAACCTGGACCCCATGGGGGTGCACACGGGCGATTCAATCACTGTCGCTCCGGCACTAACACTGACTGACCGGGAATATCAACAACTCCGTGATATTGGTATTGCTGTGATACGTGAAGTTGGTGTTGATACTGGTGGCTGTAATATTCAGTTTGCCGTTCACCCGCAAACCGGTCGTATTGTGGTAATTGAAATGAATCCGCGGGTATCACGGTCATCGGCTTTGGCATCCAAAGCAACTGGTTTCCCAATCGCTAAGATCGCGGCACGTCTAGCTATCGGTTTCACACTCGATGAGATCACTAATGATATAACTGGCTCAACCAAGGCTTGTTTTGAACCAGCGATTGATTATGTGGTTGTGAAAGTGCCGCGGTTCGCGTTTGAGAAATTCCCGGCAGCCGATGACGAGCTCACCACTACCATGAAATCAGTCGGTGAAGCGATGGCGATAGGCCGAAATTTCAATGAGGCACTGGGTAAAGCGATGCGCTCAATTGACAAATCTGGTTGCCGTTTCCACTGGTCAGGCTGTCAACCAACTGCCGCTGAGCTTGCTCAACTGGTCGCTTCACTAGCCAAACCAACTGAGAAACGTTTGATCAACTTACAGCAAGCCAACCGCTGGGGGGCTACAGTGGAACAACTTGCTGAGGCAACTGGTATTGATCCATGGTTTATTGACCAAATTGCTCAGGTGAACGAGTTGGCCGCACAAATCAAACAGGCTACGGCACTGAATCCGCAGCTGTTGCGGCGCGCGAAAAGATTTGGACTCAGTGATGTACAAATCGCAGAGCTGCGCAATATTTCGGCACAGACAGTGCGTGAGGTGCGTCATGCTTTTGATCTCAGACCAGTGTTCAAAATGGTTGACACATGTGCGGGTGAGTTTGCGGCGCAAACCCCGTATATGTATTCCAGCTATGATTTGACCACAGAAGTGCGTCCGCGCCAAAAGCCGGCAGTGATCATTCTTGGCTCAGGCCCTAACCGCATTGGTCAAGGTATCGAGTTCGATTATTCTTGCGTGCATGCTGCAATGGTGTTAGCTGATCGCTATGAAACAATCATGGTCAACTGCAACCCTGAAACAGTATCAACGGATTATGACATTTCCGCTCGCCTCTATTTTGAGCCATTGACTTTCGAGGATGTCATGGAGGTGTATTGGGCGGAATGTCAAGCTGGACCGGTGGCCGGTGTAATAGTGCAGCTAGGTGGCCAAACCCCATTGTCATTAGCGGGAGCCTTAGAGCAGGCTGGGGTGCCCATTTGGGGAACCTCACCAGCAGCCATTGATGCTGCTGAAGACCGTGGCGCTTTTGGGCGTGTGCTGGCTGAAGCCGGCCTACCAGCACCGGCTTTTGGTACAGCCAACTCACCGGCACAAGCCCGCGAAGTTGCCTTGAAGATCGGTTTTCCGGTGTTGGTTAGGCCAAGCTATGTACTCGGTGGGCGGGGTATGGACATTGTTTATGACCTGGCTCAGTTGGACGAGTATGTGGCTCGAGCCT
>JAIRPS010000183.1 GCA_031256885.1 Bifidobacteriaceae bacterium
CCTTGATCAGCCAACCTGAGCTGTTGCTGCTTGACGAACCAGCCGCTGGCCTGGACTTATCCGGCAGAGAAGACCTTCTACTAGCACTCACGCGCCTCGCTGAAATGCCGCAAAGCCCCGCAATGATCCTGGTCACCCACCATGTTGAACAGATTCCGGCAGGGTTTACAGATTTGGCTTTGATGCGTCAAGGACGTTTGACTGTCACAGGCCAACTGTCCACAGTGATGACCAGCCAGAATCTTTCGCAGGCATTTGACCGTCCGCTAGCCGTCACACAAGTCGCCCAGCGTTGGACTGCTCGTGCAGCATGACGGTGCTGTGTGGTTGACTTGACTCATGCAATGGTTGGTGTGGCTCGGTCTGGGCATTGCCCTGGGCTTGATTGAACTGCTCACTTTGGATTTAACGTTCCTCATGCTTGGTGCGGGGGCTTTGGCAGCAATGCTCAGCGCAGCCTTGGGTACGCCCTGGTGGGTGCAAGTAGTGGTTTTCGCCTTAGCCTCAGTTCTGATGCTGGCGGCGGTGCGACCTTGGGTTTTGGCGCGTTTGCGAATACGCGGTCAGGCGGCACCCTTGACTGGGGCGGCGGCTCTGGTGGGGCGAAGCGGCCAAGCGATCAGCGAAGTGACAAACAACGCTGGCCAAATCAAACTGGCTGGCGAGGTTTGGTCGGCACGCACCGGGCAGGTGGGGATTGTGCTGAAAACTGGCGCATCAGTGTTGGTTACTGAAATTGACGGCGCAACCGCTGTGGTGCGAGCCGCTGAGACCGCAGCACCGCAAAGCAGTAGCCAGGCCGCTGAGACTGCTGCACCGCAAAGCAGTAGCCAGGCCGCTCCAACCGATCATTTGACTCAGCCCAATTCTTCTGTTTAAACATTCCTAGTTGAAAGGAAATGCTATGGATGCACAATCATCAGTTAACTTAGGTCAGGTGGCGCTGGTTGCCGTGGTGGCCATTTTGGTCATTTTTGTGATCACCACACTGGTCAAGTCAGTACGAATTGTTCCCCAGGCGGTTGCCGTGCTGGTGGAACGCTTGGGACGCTACTCGCGTACTTTGGATGCCGGCTTACATCTCCTGTTGCCATTTGTTGACCGCATCAGGGCGCGGGTTGACCTGCGTGAACAGGTGGTTTCTTTCCCGCCGCAGCCGGTGATCACCTCAGACAACCTGGTTGTCTCCATTGACACTGTCATCTATTTTCAGGTGACAGACCCCAAATCAGCTGTTTACGAGATTGCTAACTACATTCAGGGCATTGAACAGTTGACTGTTACCACCTTGCGTAACGTGATCGGCTCCATGGATTTGGAACAGACCCTCACCAGCCGCGACCAAATCAACGGCCAACTGCGTGGCGTTTTAGACGAAGCAACTGGTCGCTGGGGTATTCGGGTGAACCGTGTGGAACTCAAAGCGATTGATCCGCCCGGCTCCATTCAAGATTCAATGGAGAAACAGATGCGCGCCGAGCGTGACCGCCGGGCCGCTATTTTGACTGCTGAAGGCATTAAACAGTCGCAAATTTTAACCGCTGAAGGTGACAAACAGTCAGCCATTTTGCGAGCCGAAGGTGAAGCTCAATCAAGGATTTTGCGTGCGGAAGGTGAATCGCAAGCAATTTTGCAGGTTTTCCAGGCCATTCATACCGGCAACCCGGATTCCAAGCTGTTGGCCTACCAGTATTTGCAGATGCTGCCGCAAATAGCGGAGGGCAACGCCAATAAACTGTGGATTGTGCCAGCTGAGCTGACTGCCGCCCTGCAAGGTCTTGGTAAAGCCTTTGGCGGAACCTTGAATGCAGCGGCTAATCAGAGCCAACCACCTGATCAAGGTAGGTTTTAGCAACTCTGCTGGCTTGGCCGGGGGCGTAGCTGACCACTGCTAAATCACCAACCGTCACAATCAGCCAATCGTCCCTGCCCGGCTGGTCACCAGCTCCAGTGAAAGCTAGCGCGCCAGTTGGTAACTGGAGCAGGCTGGCAGTACCGGACGTGCTTGACAGACTCATGATGTAGCTCAAAGCGGTGGCTTCATCGCCGCTCAATGCTGGTTGCTTAGCTGACTCAGCACGGTTAACCGTATTGCTGTCACTGGCGGGCGCAGCCGGGCTAATGTTGGCAGCATCATCTGACGGGTTGACCATCTGGTTAGCTGCAGTGGTGGGGCTGGCCACCAGGCGCGGACTAACTGCCTGTCCAGCAGCCAGGCTGGCTGCCATGACAGCAACCGCCAAAGGCGAAACCTTGACTTTGCCCTGGCCAACCAAAGCTAAAGCCAAACGGTTACCGGACAGTTTGTTCGGCAAACTGGCAGCCGCATTTGGCGCACCCAAGGTTGGCCAGGGTCCAAGCAAACCAAGATCAGTGGCGGCTTGACGCAGATCGTTTTCGCCCAAATTCTGGGCAACCGTGGCCAATGCTGTCAAACAACCAGCCGCTAAGGCCTCAGCCAAAGTTGTTTTGCCAACAGCGCTGGCCACCATACCGGCGGGGTTAGCCAAACGGCGCTCGCCAATTCGCCAACTGGCGGGGCACTCAATCGGTGTTTCCGGTTCCCAGCCAGTGCGCAGCAAAGCCAAAGCACCCACCAACAACCAAGGCGCTCCCGCCGGTAACTGCCCCAATGTGGCGGTTGAATGGGAATCGGCACCCAAGCCAGAAGCTGCCGCCAAGACGCCGCCGGTTGAAGGGCGAATCGCCACCACCGCAGACGGCTGGTCAAGAACAGTCGCCACCGCCGCCTCGGCAGCAGTTTGGTGAGCTAAATCCAGTGTGATCACTACATCTTCACCAGCCTCGGCTGGTGCTTCAAACAGCGGATTATCGGCTATGTTGCCTTGTGCATCAACCCGGTCAACCCGCAAACCAGCCCGGCCACGCAACTGCGCGTCATAAACATTTTGCAAACCACTCAAACCAACCACCTCACCAACTTGCACCTGCCCGTCGCTAGCTTGGGCGGTTGCTTGATCAGCCAAACCAGCTTCACCAAGTAAGGGCCGAGCAAACAAACGATCCGGCGCCAAAGGCAAAGTGGTGCCCTGCACCAGCAAACCCGGCTGGTCGCGCGGGATGGCAAACTTTCCCAGATCAGCTGCTCGTAAAATCTGCACTGGCACTACCGCATCGGCACTGGCCGCAGCCACCTGATCAGCCAAAACAGCTGGGTCAAGACGTAGCACCCGGGCGAGTAGTTGCGCGAGCTGAGCGGCGGCATCGTCGGTTAATTGGGCTTTGTCTAAACTGATCTGATAAGCCGGCCGTTCCACCACAAACTCTTCACCCGCCTGGTTGACAATCCGGCCGCGCGGAGCTAGCTGGCGGCGCAACACCAACTGATCACCCGGCTGTAAATCGCTATGCAGCAGGTTAGGCTGCCAAACCGCCAGCCACTGCTGATCCGAAGGTGAAACTTGGCGGTTTGTTTGGCGAACCAAACCAGCATGTGTCTG
>JAIRPS010000224.1 GCA_031256885.1 Bifidobacteriaceae bacterium
TGTATTGTAGCAGCCAGTTAGACCGCTGCTGTTTTCCCAGCCAAATGTTGACCCTGCGCTGTCTGCCGCCGCGCGGTGGCGGCTGTTTCAGCCGAAGATCCGAGCTAAGAATCCTTGGCGTCGCGCGGCGGTGATTTGCTCTTTGGTATGTTTGCCGTCGCACCATTGGTCAGCTGGCACGCCAGCTTTGACGGCAGCGACGTGTTGGCCACAGCCAGACCAGGTTGTTTTGCCGCAGATACGACAGATCACAGCATTGCACATTTCGGGGTTCCTTTCAGGAGATTACCAGGAACAGGCGTTCCAGTTCGTTCATGGTCAAAGAGTTGGTGGATTGTCCGTCAGTGGTTTCGGCTTTTGCTAAACACTCACGCATGGCAGTTGACAAAATCAGAAAACCTGCCTTGTCAACGGCTTTGCTCACCGCTGTCAGCTGGGTGACCACATCACGGCAGTTACTGCCATGTTCAATCGCGTTGATAACGCCGGCAAGTTGGCCTTTGGCTCGTTTCAAGCGGTTGAGGATTTTACGTTGGGCTTGCGGGGATATCGCAGTTGCGTTAATGGTCTGCGCCTTTCTGATTGGGTAGGTTGCATCAATAGCCGGTGACTAGCCGGTCAGCACGTACCTTGCCAGTGCGGCAAGTACTGGCAGTTGTATCAATCACCGGTGACCAGCAGGTCAGGACGGTTCAAGACAGCTAGGGTGGTGCGCAAGGTTTGCATTCCACCAGATAGGCTGGCCGAATCGAAGCCGGCATCAGCCAATATGCGATGGGCAATATAGCTGCGCAGGCCCACCCCACAGATGGTGCGCACGCCACGACCATCAGCCGCCTGAGCAACCTCATTGAGGCGTTCAGACAATTGGGTGTGTGGAATGTTCAGCGCACCAGGCAAATGCCCTGTCACGAATTCTTCGGGACTACGAACGTCCAAGATCAGGTGGTGGGTAAGTACTTCTTGAACATCGGCAGCCTGCCAAAGAGTCAACTGACCGGACAGGACATTGTCACCAAGCAGTCCAACCATGGTCACCGGGTCTTTAGCAGAACCGTAAGGTGGCGAATAGCACAAGTCCAAGTCAATCAAGTCACGCACATTCAACCCGGCGCGGATTGCGCTAGCCAGCACATCAATGCGCTTGTCCAACCCAGCGCCGCCGACGCCTTGAGCACCGAGCAGGCGACCGTCCCCAGCGATGTGAATCACCAGGTGGAGGGTCTGTGCGCCGGGGAAGTAGCTGGCGTGGTTGGCTGGATGCAGGTGCAGTGTCTGGTAGTCGCTACCAGCCAGGGCTGCCCGGTTTGCGCCGGTCAAAGCGCAGGTGAGCTGGCCAACACGGAGTATTGCTGTGCCAAGGCTGGGGGGTATTGGGCGGGCTTGACTGGGGCGGAAAATCGCATCGGCAACCAGGCGTCCGTTGCGGTTGGCTGGCCCAGCCAGGGGAATTGGATGAAGCCGTCCAAGTAGGTCACGTGACAAGGTGGCATCCCCCAGCGCCCAAATGTGCGGGTCGGAGGTTTGTCCGTGCAGATTGACAGCAAGTGCGCCGCGATCATTCGCCAGCCCGGCAGCGCAGAAAGGTGCAGTGTCGGGACGCACTCCCACCGCTGCCAAAATAATCTCGGCATCAAGCCGTCTACCGTCGCTTAGCAACACCGTGTCATGGTCGGTGCCTCGTTCAATCGCTGTGGCAGCAACACCCGCATGGACACGGACACCCAGTTGCTCGAGTTCGGCGGTGACGAGCACTGCCAGTTCAGCTTCCAGTGGCGGCAGGATGTGAGGCGCCATTTCAACTAGGTCAACCTGCAGCCCGCGTTGAGCAAATGCCTCAGCGGCCTCAAGTCCAATAAAACCAGCACCCAGAATCACCGCACTGCCGGCCGTATCAGCTTCGGTTTTGAGAGCAAGGGCGTCAGGCACAGTGCGTAGCGTGACCACCCGAGGGGAGTCAAAACCAGGTAAGGGTGGGATGAATGGGCGGGCGCCAGGGGCAGCCACCAATGCGTCATATGTCATGGTTTGCTGTCCCTCAGGGGTGGTGACGGTGATGGTTTGGTGGCTCGGCTCGATGGCGCTGACCGTGTGTCTAGTGCGCACGTCAAGGTTCAGTGATGCCCGCAGTGTGG
This sequence comes from Bifidobacteriaceae bacterium, assembly GCA_031256885.1. The sequence continues at coordinate 2,136 of JAIRPS010000224.1, forward strand.
CGGGGGTTTGCACCAGTAGGGCGTCCCGGTCGGTGATCTCATTGCCCACGTAATAGGGCAGTCCACAAGAGGCGTATGAGACGTGGTCAGTCCGCTCCAGGACGATGATTTCGGCGGATTGATCGAGCCGTCGAGCGCGGGCCGCGCAACTCATACCAGCGGCTCCGCCGCCAACCACAATCAGTTTCATAACCGCGATAATACCCTTGGGGGTATCAAAGTGCAAATCCGTCGAAGCGTTGTGCAAAATAACTGATCACAGAGGTGTTTTTGGTAAGAGATTCTGGTTTCCCAGGGGGCTGATTAGTCTACGTGCCTGATCACGGTGTTGTGGCAATATGCGCCATACATATTCTTTAGATCAGGTTTGACCTCGGTAAATGTTAGCAATAGTGCTGTGCGGCAGTCTGCTGGCACCTGTTGGGTGCGATGAGCAAAATACCTAGAGGGGTATCGACGGACTCCGCGATGCGTATCCCGTGTCAAACGGTTCGCTTGTCAAACGGTTCGCGTGTCAAACCGTTCGGCGTGAGGTGCGCCACCAGCGCCGCCCCTTCAGCGTGCCTGCCCTGTCAACTCAACCCTGCCAGTGAGGCGCTCCACTGGCGAACCCCCGATTCAGCGCGTGGTTTGTTTCATTTAAAGGCAGTTTTAAGAAACAAACCTCGCATTGAACCTGGTTCGCAACCTGTCTGGTGTCTGGGTGGTGACATGGCAGTGAGTGGGAGGTGACTAGCCCTGGGTGGCCGCTAATGTGGTGTGGTGTGGTTGCGCGCTTGATTGGTTTGCTTGTGGTTGTTGGGGTGTGCTTGTCTGGTTGCACAGCCCCGCAGAACTTGAAAGGTGGGGCATATGCTTCAGAGTTTGCCGCACTGGCTGAAGATACTGGAAGTGATTTTGTGCGCGCGGTCTTGTCTGATGGGGTAATTACCGAGGCTGAATACCAAGAAGCCCGGGAAAAAGTTGAAGATTGTCTGGCAGGATTGGGTGTGGAAGGGTCCTACCAGCCAGATCAATTGGGTGGCTACAGTTTGCTCACTGGGGAACTTACTGAAGCGCAGCAGCAGCAACTGGTCGAATGCCGTGAACAGTGGATTGATGGATTGGAATGGTTGTATCAAGCAGTCAAAAATAATCCTCAAAACATCAGCGAAGATGATTTGATCGCTGCCTGTTTTGTGCGTCATGGGGTTGCCCCTGAAGGGTATCGCGGGGTTGACTACCACGACTTGATCTGGTCAAACGGTGTCACCGATCTGGCAACAGCGCAGCACGATTCTGAAGGAGGATTGTTGCCGCAACCAGCCCTAACGTTGCCGGGAGGGGTGTCGCTTGATGACCCAGTGGCAGCGCGTTGCCGCATCAGCCCAACCGGTTGGTGAACAACCGATAAATCAACTGTTGTTTTCCATAATTGATTGTCAACACACCTGACCAGGTGAGGCGCTATTGTGCCAGGTCCCGGTAGGCTAGTTCCGCGATTTGATCAACTGAGGGTTGGTCGGCAACCTGTTCAAACAAGCCCGGCTAGCCTGGTTGAGGCGAATGATTGACCTGGAGGACGAGGCATGGATACTGGAATTGTGGTTGGACCGGGCGGCTTGGTTATACACCAATTAGCGGACTCGCCAGCGGTTCGGTTGGACCTGTTTGTTGACTACCTCTGCCCATTTTGTAAGCGTTTTTCTGACCGCAACCTGGCAACTTTGCAACAGCTGGTTGATCAAGAGCATGCTCAACTTGTCATTCACCCGGTGGCTTTTCTTGATCGGTTCTCCAAAGGCACCGAATATTCAACCCGCACAGCCGGCGCCGCCTACGCTGCGGCCACCTTAGCGCCGGATCGTTACCTCGCCTTCAACCAAACACTGTTCGCTAACCAGCCACGTGAAGGCACAACTTGTCTCGATGATGCGGAATTAGCTGCTTTGGCAACTGATGCCGGTTTGCCAGATCAGACGGTGAAGCAGTTGACAGATCACAAATATTTGGAACTGGCTTTGCAAGCCACTCGTGATGCGATTGACCTGGGTGTTCAAGGCACTCCCTGTTTGGTGGCAACCCGTTCTGAGCTGATTCAAGAACTGTGGGATGGCGAGACACCAATCCCCGCAATGGTCCGACGAATTGCCGAATTGCCCGATTCGTCAGTCAATAGCACCGCCAAGTGAGCTAGGGTCTTTGACCGTGCCACCAATTCCGACACCTGATGCTGCACTGCGAATTGCCCCAGCGGCAACCGCCCCTGACTTGATCCGCAATTTTTGCATCATCGCTCATATTGACCATGGCAAGTCCACTTTGGCGGACCGGATGCTGCAGATCACTGGAGCGGTTGATGAACGAGTGATGCGCGCCCAATATTTAGACCGCATGGACATTGAGCGTGAACGTGGCATCACCATCAAATCGCAGGCTGTGCGCATGAACTGGCAGGTTGGCGCCACACCATACGCCCTGAACATGATTGACACTCCTGGTCACGTCGATTTTTCTTATGAAGTGTCCCGCTCCTTAGCGGCTTGTGAGGGTGCCATTTTATTGGTGGATGCTGCGCAAGGTATTGAAGCGCAAACATTAGCCAACCTGTACATGGCTTTAGAAGGTGACTTAGACATTATTCCGGTACTCAACAAGATTGACCTGCCAGCTGCTCAACCAGCCAAATACGCTGAAGAACTGGCTCACCTGATTGGGGCAGACCCGGCGGAAGTTAGGCAAGTTTCCGGGAAAACTGGTGAAGGTGTGGCTGACCTGCTTGATGCGATTGTTGAACGAGTCCACCCGCCACGCGGCAAAGTTGATGCACCTACTCGCGCCTTGATTTTTGATTCGGTTTACGATTCTTACCGCGGTGTTGTCACCTATGTGCGAATGGTTGACGGACGCTTGGAAGCCCGTGACCGCATCTCGATGATTTCGACACGGACCAACCATGAGTTGCTTGACATTGGCGTGATTGCACCGGAACCAGTCAGTACTGGTGGCTTGGCGGCAGGTGAGGTTGGCTTTTTGATCACCGGTGTGAAAGATGTGCGCCAATCACGGGTGGGTGATACCGTCACCACGCAGATTCACCCAGCGCAGCAGCCGTTAGCCGGGTATCGCGACCCGCGACCGATGGTTTTTTCCGGGTTATACCCAATTGATGGTACTGATTACCCGGGTTTGCGAGACGCGCTTGACAAATTGAAGTTGAACGATGCCGCATTATCCTATGAGCCGGAAACTTCAGCAGCGTTAGGGTTTGGTTTTCGTTGTGGTTTTCTAGGATTGCTCCACTTAGAAATTATTCGTGAACGTTTAGAGCGCGAGTTTGCCCTTGACCTGATTTCCACAGCGCCAAATGTGGTGTATCAAGTAACTTTGGAGGATGGTACTGTTATCTCGGTCAATAATCCATCGGAATTCCCGGGTGGTAAAATCGCTGAAGTTTGCGAACCGGTGGTCAGGGCAACCATTTTGGCACCTTCAGAGTTTATTGGCTCAATCATGGAGCTTTGCCAGGGCAGGCGGGGGATTTTACGTGGTATGGATTATTTGTCGCCTGAACGTGTTGAGATGCGGTATCGTTTACCGCTTGCAGAAATTGTTTATGACTTTTTTGATCAGCTCAAGTCGCGTACTCGAGGTTACGCTTCACTTGATTACGAACCCGCAGGTGATGAGGCAGCTGACCTGGTCAAGGTTGATATTTTGTTGCAAGGGGAGCAGGTCGATGCTTTTTCAGCAATTGTTCATAAAGACAAAGCCTACGCATATGGTGTCAGCATGGTTGGTAAGCTGCGAAAGCTGATTCCTCGCCAACAGTTTGAGGTACCTATTCAAGCAGCCGTGGGTGCGCGTGTGATTGCTCGTGAGAATATACGTGCTTTACGCAAAGACGTGTTGGCCAAATGTTATGGTGGCGATATTACGCGCAAACGTAAGTTGTTGGAGAAACAAAAGGAAGGCAAGAAGCGAATGAAAATGGTTGGGCGTGTTGAGGTGCCACAAGAGGCTTTCATTGCTGCTTTATCTACAGCCGATGACATTTCTAAGTCCTAAGTTTCAGTGGCGGCTAACCCCGCCAGGCACGGGAGGGACTGCACACAAACTCCACCCAATCAACGTCAGAGTGGCGGCTAACCCCGCCAGGCACGGGAGGGACTGCCGATGACATTTCTCAGTCCTAAGTTACAGTGTATTGCTAGCGGGTTTAGGCCCGAGTTTGGCATATATGTTCACGTGCCATTTTGTGCACAGCGTTGCGGCTACTGTACTTTCAATACATACACTCGAACTGATTGGGGTATGGATTTTAGTTTGAGCACTTATGCGGACTGGGTAGGACGTGAAATCAACATGGCCGTTGCCCAGTCAAGCCGTCTACCAACCGTCAACACGGTGTATTTTGGTGGCGGCACGCCAACGCTCTTGCCGGTGGCTGATCTAGCTTTCATTTTGAACAAGCTACGCCAGGTTTTCCCCTTCCAACCAGACTGCGAGATCAGCACCGAAGCCAACCCCGATTCGCTATGCCAAGAAGATGTTGACAACCTGGCACAGGCCGGGTTTACCCGTTTGTCGCTAGGCATGCAATCGGCAGTACCAGCTGTCCTCAAACGACTCAACCGCACACATCAACCCGAACGGGTGGAGCAAGTCCTTTCTTGGGCGGCACAGGCAGGTTTGGCCACCTCAGTTGACCTGATTTATGGCACACCAGGTGAAACTCTCGATGATTGGCAGTACTCGGTTGAGCAAGCACTGTCTTACCAGGTCAAACACATCTCCGCCTACGCTTTGACCTTGAGCGGCAAAACTTCAATGGCTTACGCCATCCGCAAAAAATTGATGCCCCCAATCGATGAAGATGACCTGGTTGACAAGTATTACTTGGCCGATTCGCTGTTTCGGCAAGCCGGTTTGCCTTGGTATGAAATCTCCAACTGGGCTGCTGACGGGGCTCAATGTCAACATAACCTGATCTATTGGCGCAGCGGCCAATGGTGGGGTTTTGGCCCAGGTGCCCACAGTGCGATGGCTAACCGGCGTTGGCATAACAAGCGCCACCCAATGGCCTGGGCCAGTGATTTACGCTGTGGAAATTTGCCGCTGTCTGGGGAAATAGTTGTGCCGCCACGCAGCTTAGCTTTTGAGTTTTTGATGTCGGGCATTCGCCTGGCAGAAGGCATTGATTTGGCGTATCTTGCCAAACACGCTCCGGTTGGTCCAGATGATTTAGCAATCTACCGCCAAAGAGTGTCAGTTTTAGTTGACGACGGCCTGCTTGTTACCGAACCTTCATCGCCTGACCGGGTGCGACTTAGCGACCGTGGACGCATGCTGGCCGACACTGTGGTACGCAACCTCAGTTTGTGAAATATTTTCAGCTCCGGCAACCTGGCTCAACCAAGACCGAGTGGTACGCAACCTCAGTTTGTGAAATATTTTCCAGGCAGCAACTCGTTAGCGCAGCCACGCAGTGATAATTCACCAACTGTTGCTACATGCACCACCACTTGGCGGTCTAGTCTTAGCTGGTGCTCAAAGACCAAGCCGTGTTACCGCTACGCATGGGCTCACTCGGATTGGCGGGACGAATCGCCGGCCAACCCAGCGGCATCGGGCAACACTTTTTAGCGCTGCAAGGCCAAGATTTACCGGGCTGTTTGTGGGCTTTAGGGACCCGTGCGGCTGTTGACCGGGAAACTGTGGCGGCGGCCTTCAACCGGGGTGAGTTAGTGCGCGGCTGGCCAATGCGCGGCACTTTACATGTCACACCCGCTAAGGATTTGGGCTGGCTGAACACATTGGTGCCGTGGGATCGCACCGCCCGGGCAACGGAACGCTGCCAGAAATATTTGGAACTACCGTCCAAGAAAATCAAGCATCTCAGCCAAACTGTTGTAGATCTTATGCATCAAAATGGGCCAATGACACGCAATGCCCTATTTACGGCCTAGGCTGAGCATGGTTGGGTGGTTCCTGGG
>JAIRPS010000019.1 GCA_031256885.1 Bifidobacteriaceae bacterium
ACCCCAGCCTCCTTCGCGCCTTTCCAAGCCGCGTTTGATCAGGCTGTTGCCTTAGCGCAAGATTTCCGCACCACCGCCAGCCAAGCACAAACCGTGATTGATCTGCTGGCCACCACCGAAGCTGGACTGGTTGACGCCGCCAACACCACCGCCCTGGTGACCCTGTTGGATGCCGCCCAAGCAATCCTCAACAACGCTTCGGAATACCTCAGCAGCACGATTGCGCCACTGCAAACCGCCGTCACAGCCGCCCAGGCAGCCCTGGACGCTGGCACCATTGACAATGCGGGCGTGCTCTACCATTCGCAGCAAATCCTGGCCGCCCTGGGCAGTGTTGAGCTGAAAGGCAATGTTGATGTTTTGGCGGCGCTGGTTAGCTTTGCCGGCTCACTCAACCAAGCCTCCTACACACCCAGCACTTGGGCAGTTTTGCAAACCAAACTGACCGCTGCGCAAGCCGTATTGGCATTGAGCGAACCCAGCCAAAGCCAAGTAGCCACCGCTGAAGGCGAACTGATCGACGCAGTGCTCGGTTTGGCGCTGAAAGCCAACAAGGCCGGTTTGAACACCGCTATCGCTTTAGCCCAGCAGATTGTGGCAAACATTGCTGACTATGTGCCCGCCAGTGTGATTGGTCTGCCTGCCGCCCTAGACAGCGCCACGGTTGTTTTCAATGATGGTGACGCCACCCAAGCCCAGGTCAGCGCAGCTGAGCAAGCCCTGTTGGCGAAGATTGTGCTAGCCCGCCTGCGTGTCCCCACGCCGGCTCCAGCACCGATTGTGCTGGCAGCACAATCCTTCCAGGAAGCTCCCGCCGCCGCAGTTGTGGCACCAGCCAAAGCCAGTGTCAAAGGCAAGGCTGTGGTTGGTCAGCGTCTAACTGCCAAAGTTAGCGTAGCCACCGGTGCGAAGGTTTCCTACCAGTGGTATCGCGGCTCCGCCAAGGTCAAGGGTGCCACCAAGGCAACCTACCGGGTGAAGTCAGTTGATGCCGGTAAACGCTTGAGCGTCAAGGTTGTTGCGAAATCAGCCGGCCAAGTCAAGCAAACCGTACGTAGCGCCAAAACCGCCAAGGTCAAGCGCTAACTAGTTAGTGGGGTTGGCCCGGATGGGCCAACCCCACACTACAAAACTGCTGCAACCACCTGGGCGGAAACTGAGGGTTGGCTCATCCGGGCCAACCCCACGGCCCAAGGTTGACAAGCATCATGTAGTGAAGCTTTAAACACAAAGTCCTGTCCTGGTTTTACCGATCAATAGCCACCAAAACCAGGACAGGACACCTATTTAGCGAAGACGCGGAATCTGCTCCCACGCAATCATGGCGTAACGCGGGCCGTCACCAGCTGGGAAAGTTAGATGAATACCTTGGTTGCTGACACGCCAAGCCAGCAGGATGCTTTTGACTTTTGTCCGCCCCTGCCAGCAAGATTTCAATTTGGAGACAATCGACATCAAATTGCCGCGCCGGTCGCAAACCTTCAAGTCAGCACCAACCTTGGGGGTAACCCAATTTTCATGTGACTTGGTGTTGTACCAGCGGCTTACCGCCTCACTGACCTGTTTATGAGCATTCGATGTGAAATCTGACAGCTTCATAAACTGGCCGGTAACTACGTCGAAGGTCACCGACCGGCTTGTGCGGTGTTCCACCCACAGGCCACCCAGTCCGGTGCAGGCACCATTCAACCCCGTGAAAGTCAAAACCACTGAAACATAACGCCCCTTGTAGACAGATGCGACATACTTACCTTTCAGTGGTTTGAAAGTATCCTTCACACAGGTTTTAGCAAAATCCGCAGCCGACATTTGATCACTCACCAATGCGAATTCTTTATCGAACACAGCTTTGGACACCGCACCGTAATCATAGCCGCGCAATTCGGCTGCAACTAACGCTTTGATCTTTCGATCAAACTTTTGTTTGACCTGCTGTGGCACGCCGCCCAACTTCGGTAACCGAAAATCATACTTATATGATTTAGGCAGATACCGGTTAGTCTTATGAATACCTTTATCAACTTGGGTGGTAACCACCGGCGCAAAAGGCTTGACACCCACCAATTGATGAGCTGCTACACGGTTGTTTGTTGCAGCATCGACTGGAGTGGTCGAAATGCCCACTCCCACTCCGAGCGCGAGCAGCGCAATAACCACTCCGCGAAAAAATGTTTGCATCCGAAATATCTCCTTCTCTACTGAAATGCAATTACAAAAAGATGTGCGTCACTCTAGGTTCTTGGGACGCAGATAGCCAATGATGCCACTTTTGCTGACTTGTTGCTTGTGAGCACAAGAAATGTCCCAGTTCTGGTGAAAGACACGCAACGTGCTGGATGACACGTTTTCCAGCACTAAAGCCACATGACCAGCGCCTCCGCCATGACTACCGCCCCAGATCGCCACATCCCCCTTCTTGGGAGTGCCGTTCTTGAACTTGGTCCACTTGCTAGCAGGTGCATTGTCGTACAGTTGCTTAGCTTGGCTGGCGTTTACATGCCCGTTACCTAAAAATTGCTCGTTGTAGGCATTGAACAGATCAACACACTGTGGTTTGCCACCGTTATGCGACATGCAGTTACCAACATGATTATTCACCCACTTATTGAGTTGGGCGATAGTTTTCTTCACTGTGCGGATTTCCGCATTAGCAAGTGGCTGTTGCTCAGTGTCCTGGGTTTCTGAACTGGTTAGCTCAGACAATGCTAGGTCACTAGCCATGGCTGTTCCACCGCCATAAAGTGACTCGTGTATGGCTGATATGGGGTCAACCACACTGGTTGGCACACCAACGGGACTAGCCTGCGCCGGGGCAGTGCCCATCGCGGCTAACAGGCCTGCGCCAAGCGTGCTCAACGCGGCCAAACTGCTAGTTAACTTGTGTTTCATAGGTACCTCCTTGAAGGTTGGTTGGTGAAGTGCCGCGGCTTGCGACACAACCACCCCAACAGCAACCAAAGCTCCAATATTCCCCCACCAACAATTGTTCGCTGACAGCTGAACAACGCGCTTGAGCTGCTACGAAGACCAAATATGGCTTGGTTGCCAATGACCAAACGGCTGTGCCGCGCACCGGCGTTTTGGAATAGTTCAGCACGAGCTTGCGTAAGCGCAAAACTGGCAGCACCAACTCGGTTGCAAGTCAAAGTATTTAGAAGCTGGTCAGTCAACTCGCACGGCCAGCAACCAGCACAAGCTCCGCTTGGTGCGAGATGATTGGAAGGTGAACGTTGTTTCGGTGTTTGACTTGTTCAGCATTGGGCTTGGACCTTCCAGTTCCCACACGGTAGGGCCAATGCGTGCAGCCAAACATTTTGTGGACCAGCTTGCTCAGCCTGGCTCAACCGCCCGGTTACAGGCAGAACTGTTCGGCTCATTGGCAGCCACCGGGGCGGGGCACGGCACCGCCCCGGCCTGAGTAGCAGGCTTAGCTGGTCAGGAGGCACAATCAACCAACCGCCAAACCGTTGACCGGATTTGGCAAGAATGGCAAAAAAACCAAACAATCGGCATCGGCGGCAGTGAACAGCAGGTGAGGTTAGAAGAAATTATTTTTCAACCCCAACAAGTTTTAACCCGCCACGTCAACGGCATGCGTTTAACCGCCTGGGATACTGCCGGGCAAACAGTAGCCAAAGCTGAATATTTCTCAGTCGGTGGTGGGTTCATTGAAGGCGACAGCGTGGCAGTTCCAGCCAAACCAGCTGGCTTACCTTTCCCTTACCAAACCGCTGCGCAACTGCTGGGAATCTGCACCACGCAAGGTATTGGCCTACCCGAGTTGGTCTATGCCAATGAGGTGGCACTGGCGCAGGCAGCCGCCCCGGTTGAAGACACCTTGGAACAGGCTCAACACGCCGTAGACAGTGCTTTTGACCATATTTGGCAAACCATGCAAGAGTGTCAAGAAGCTGGCTTATCGGCAATCGGTGACCTACCCGGCAGTCTCAAAGTGCGGCGGCGCGCCGGGCGGCTGGCCACCCGGTTGCGGGCAATGGAAGAAACCGGCAGCCGCGACACTGCCGGACAATGGTTGCAGGCCTACGCCATGGCTGTATCGGAACAAAACGCGGCCGGTGAGCGTGTAGTCACCGCTCCAACCAACGGCGCTGCCGGTATTGCACCAGCCGTGCTGCGTTACGCTTTAGATTTCTGCGCCGTGGCTGTACCACGCCCCCACGCCGAGTATTTGCTGGTGGCAGGGGCAATTGGTGGGCTGTACAAGCGCAATGCTTCAATCAGCGGCGCAGAAGCTGGCTGTCAAGGTGAGGTAGGTGTGGCCTGCTCAATGGCTGCAGCTGGCTTGACCCATCTGCTTGGCGGCACACCTTGGCAAGTTGAAAACGCTGCCGAAATAGCAATGGAACAAAACCTTGGCTTAACCTGCGATCCGGTATCTGGTCTGGTGCAACTACCGTGC
>JAIRPS010000022.1 GCA_031256885.1 Bifidobacteriaceae bacterium
CGACCTAAGGGAACACACAGCCAACATGAGGACGCCCCTGAGCAATCTCACCATCTGGGTTAGGTCATTCGCTTCCCAAAAGATCTACCCGTCCAGCTGTTGGCTGTTCTACTAGATTAACGCAGCGTAATAGAGTGGATTTACCAGACCCGGACGGACCGATTATGCAAACGACTTCTCCTTGATATATTTCAAGGTCTATTCCTTTAAGTACCTGATTGGTGCCAAACGATTTATGCAACCCGCTGATTCGGACAACCGGCGAGTTAGAAGATTGCTGAGTCATACTTTGGCCTTTCCAAAGGAACGTTCCATCCGTCTGGCCAAAAAGCCCAGCGGCAGAGTGATGATTAAGTAGCAAGCACCAATGACAAATAAAGCTGTCAATCCGCCAACTGGTTCAGCCAGTGATTCGCGTGCTAGTTTAGCTAATTCGTAATCAGCCACAGTCAAACCCATCACATACACTAAAGACGTGTCTTTGGTGAGTAGCACAATCTCGTTAGTGACCGGCGGCAGCACAATCCGAAACGCCTGCGGAATGACTACTAAACCTAAGGTTTGCAGGTGTGACAGGCCAAGTGACCGAGCCGCCTCCACCTGACCTTTGGGCACGGCTTGGAGCCCCGCCCGCAAAGACTCAGCCATATAAGCGGAAGAAACAACACCCAAGGCGAGAGCGGCTTTCAAGGCAACACCAGGGATTTTGACGCCGAGCGCCATCGGCACACCATAAGCGACTGCAAAAACAATCAACAAAGCGGGCAGGCCACGAAAAAATTCAATATAGGCAGTGGCAAGCCAACGGTAAAGCCGTACTGAAGACAGCCGCATCAAAGCCAAAATCAAACCGAGCGACAGTGACACCACAAATGCGCCCAGGGTGTAACGCAAAGTGTTGCCAAAAGCGATGGGAATTTGCGGTGCAGCCGCGCGCACTGCCGCCAAAGTGAAAATCTTCGAGCCAAGCTGTTGCCAGTTAACCGCAAGTAACACGGCAGCTAGCACCCCCGCCAGCACAACATACTGCACACCAGTGCTCAATGCTGAACGTTGCCGGGCGGTCAAGCGGCGGCGCGATGGCGGCACAACGGTGGGTGTGGCAGGGTTAGGCGCGGTGGCGGGCGTGGCCAGGTTGGCTTTGGCTGGGTTGGGCGTAGTTTGGTTGGCGGGCACGGGCTACTCGGCGGCTGGGGCGTTGGTGAACCATTTGGTGACCAACTGGTCGTATGTGCCGTCTTGCTTGATGCGGGTGAGAGTTTGGTTGATCTGGTCAACCAGCGCGCTGTTGCCTTTTTTGACCATGAAACCGAAGGCTTCGCCGTCTGATAACCCTTCAATGACGGTCTGGCCGTCTTTGGCATAAGGGTTGAGCACTGGCACATCGTTGACTATGCCGCTGACTTCACCGGTCTGTAAAGCAGTGATCTGATCACCCAAATGCTCATACTGTTTGACCTGGCCAGATGGCAGATTCTCGGCTGCCCACTGTTCACCTGTGGTGCCTTGCTGGACTCCCACCATGGCTTGACCAATCGTCTCAATTGAGGTGATTGCGGAGCCTGCCGGCACAAGTAAGCCCATGGCTGATTGGTAGTACGATTCAGAAAAATCAGCTTTGGCCTGCCGGTCTGCATTGATGGTCAAGCCTGAGGCGCCGACATCGCAGTCACCAATATCGAGGGAGGCAGCTGATTCAATCGACTCAAAGGGGGTTTCCCGGGCTGACATGGTCACACCTAAGTCTTTGGCAACCTCATTCATCAGGTCAAGATCAAAGCCAACCACCTGACCGTCCTCAACGCCTTCAAAAGGCAGGTAGGGCGGGTTGGTGCAAACCGTCAGTTGCCCTTCTTTGACCAGCTGGGGGAGGCTGTCAGTGGCGCTGCTGGCAGATTGGTCGGTCCCGGAATCCGGGTCCGTGTCGCCACCACTAGTACAGGCGCTCAGACCGAGGATGCCCACGGTCAGCCAGGTGAGTGCGGTCAAACGCAGAGATTGAGTACGCATTGTCTATCCTTTCGTTGTGATAAGACGAAACCAGTAGTCTGCCACTGTTTGCAGGATTGTGCAAGTTTGCTGCCGTACCTTTAGTTACCGGTTTGATCTGGGGTTTCAGATGGGACGCGCAACGGAAAAATACCCTATGGGGCATAGAAACGGTTTGTGGGGTATCAATAAGTTAGCTAGGTGTGTCCTGTGGGGTGAAGTAGTAGGGCGTGTCGCGGTTACTATTGGATCGCCGGAGCGCGTTTTCCCTGGTTACTATACCGGTGGGGGTATCCACCTACGGCGTGTCGGAAAATTCTTCAAAAAAAAAATTTGCCGAGAGGGGTTGACAGCGCTTGCCAAGCGTGTTTCACTAGATGGCGCAACAAGGAAGCGCACATGCCCGGGGGACGCTTTGGTCTGTTCCTTCCAAATCAGCAACAGCGCGTCGGGGACGCTCGACCTAAGGGTTGTCTGACATCGGTCACGCCTGTTCGGGGACGCTCAAACCAGGCGTGACCGGTGGTTGCATCATTGAAACTACTAGCAATAGGGGGGGAGAAGCACTATGGCTTTTCGTCACTTCCACACCCCAGCCGGCCGCAGGTCGGTTCGGGGGCTGTTTGCGCTGGCAGCAGCTGCAAGCTTGCTGACCGGCGTGATGTTAGCGGGGCCAGCCCACGCTGACACCGACACCACTGGCGGCGGGCCAGCCTTGGCACCGCTAACCTACACTTCAGCGCAGAAAAAGAAGATCGCTGATCCGGCTGGTGCCAACGAGAAGGTGATGGGACCAGATTGGAGAGATGCCAAGGCGAAGTTCAACCTGTCAACTACGGTGGCTTTCAACAAGCACCTGCCGGCGCCTTATGGGATCGCTTACTAGGTGTGTGCTGGGCCGGTTGATCATGGTGGTGGCGGTTGCTGCTGCTGTGGTCACCGGCCTGGCCGGTTGTACTGATTCTGTTGCACCGTCGGGGTCTGGCGTGTCTGAGACTGGTCAGGTTGAGTCTGGCGGGGTTTCGGCTTCAGCTTCGGTTTCAGCTTCGGTTTCGGCTGAGCGGGAGGAGGCTGCGGCGTTGTTGGCGGCGGATCGTTTGCCTTTGCCGGAAGGTTGGTCGGCTGATGATCCGAATTTGGTTGTGATGTCAACTGAGCAGGCTAGAGAAGTAGTTGAGGGTGCGGATTATCAGATGGTGCGTATTTACAACGACACTGCGGTGCGCCCAGATGGCTGCTTGATGTCTCCCAACCAAACCACTTTACAAGCGGACGGCTCGATTGGTGGTATGTGTTTGCAAGCGGAAGCTGAAGATCCCACTAAAACACCGAAGAATCGACTGTTCTGGAATAACAGTCAAGGTGAGGTGCAGTTTTTCCAAGCGCCCAAGGGCTTGCCGGTTGATACGATTGAGCGTGGTTCTGGTTTGACGGATGCGCGCGGCAGTTTAGTGGGCGGGGTTGATTACACGTCGGATAACTGGTTTGTTGATGATTGGCGGTTGTTTACTGTTGATTTGCGGACTGGGAAATCGCGTAGTGTGGTTGATTGGACGGAGATTTGTGATTCGCGTTATGTTGCGGCGATGTCTGGGCGTGAGACGGTGGCGCGTTTGGGTGAGACTAAAATGTTTTTCTCCACGCATGAGCCGGCGAAGCCGGGGGGTCGTTGTGATCCGGAG
>JAIRPS010000091.1 GCA_031256885.1 Bifidobacteriaceae bacterium
CACTCCCCCGGATACTGCTAAAACCCCTGTTTCCCAGCCGGAATACGGCCAAATGGCGCCCTCGAATCAGGCGCTGCCGCCACAGTTGGCGCAGATTCGGATGCGCCCATCTGGTAAGCAACGAACCGCCACGCCAACCAAACCGAAACAAATGCCACTGCCAACTAACCCAAACCAGGCTGAGAAGCAAGAGTTCGCAGCAGTTGGTGGCATTGTTTTGCGATTTGGCTTGGCGCTGTTGGTTGGTTTATGGGCACTGTTGGCACCTTTGCCATGGCCGGTTGTTGGGTTTGCAGCGGTGGTGATTGGCATGATCATTGGGATCCGTGGCATTCGCCGGGCAAAACGTCTGCCGGGTGGCGGCGGCGCGGTGGTATCGCTAACCATTGGCTTGGTTCTGGGCGGTTTGCTCCTGCTCTATTCGCTTGGCTTAGTGGTGACTTGGCCGGCTCAAATGAATCTTCACCAATGCCAGCAGCAAGCATTGACCACCCAGGCGCATGATGCTTGCCAGCAGCGTTTTGAAAAAGAAACCAATTTAATCTTGATGGGGCGGCGCTGAGGCTGCGGCATCCGTGGTGCCCCGCGCACAGTCTGGCTGAGTTGGTGCAACGTTGAGAGGTGAAGGGCTAGGCGGCGTTGCAATATTGGCATTAGCTTTGCCAGCAAACCAGCGGCGCGGCCAAAAAGCCACCGTCAAGGGCAATAAACCGCAGCCCGCTAACCAGATGTAAGAGACCGGCTGATCAGGCACTAACACATCACCCGAGGAACTTTTACCAGCCATTATTTGGGCGGTCAGGAAAAGTGCCAGCACCGTGACGCCCAGTGCGCTGATTCCCCCTAAGCTGCGGGCAATCACTGCCAAGGCCAGGCTGGCCAGCAGCACCAACACCAACCCGCTCGGTAACGGTCCAAGGCTGCCAATGGTAAAGCTCGCGTTATAGGTGAATGTACCAATTAGTCCAAGGAGCAGTCCGGCTACAGCCCAGCGTAAAAGGCTGAGCAGTCGGCGCGGTAAGGTCTGGCTCATCACAGCCCCTCACGTCGCGCCCGGCCACGCGCCTTGGCGCGCTGCTCAGCATTCAGTTCAACTTTGCGGACACGAACCACCGCCGGTGTGACTTCCACGCATTCATCTTCAGCCGCAAACTCCAAAGCCTGTTCTAAGCCGAGGCGGCGCGGCGGGCTGAGCCGTTCCAATTCGTCACCGGTCGACGAACGCATATTGGTGAGTTTTTTCTCGCGGGTCAGGTTGACATCCATGTCTTCGTTGCGCGGGTTTTCACCAACCACCATACCTTCATAGACTTCCTCACCGGGTGCCACAAAGAAGGTTCCCCGCTCAGCTAATGCCAACAGGGCATAGGCGGTTGCCGGGCCAGACCGGTCAGCCACCAGTGAGCCGCTGACGCGCAATTGAATCGGGCCAGCCCATGGTTCATGACCTTCAGCGATTGATGAGGCAATGCCAGTGCCGCGTGTCTCTGTCAAAAAGGCTGTTCTAAAACCAATCAGGCCGCGCGCTGGCACCAAAAACTCCATGCGCACCCAACCCGTACCATGGTTGACCATATGCACCATCCGTCCGCGACGTCCGGCTAACAGTTGGGTGACGGTTCCCAAATGTTCCTCTGGAACATCAATGGTTTGACGTTCAATTGGTTCATACACTTGACCGTTTATTTCACGGGTGACCACGCGCGGCTTACCGACTGTCAGTTCAAAACCTTCACGGCGCATTGTTTCAACCAGCACAGCTAGCGCCAGTTCGCCGCGTCCTTGCACCTCCCACATGTCTGGTCTTTCCGTCGGTAAAAGGCGAATAGCCACATTACCGACCAGTTCACGGTCAAGGCGATCTTTGATTTGACGGGCAGTTAGTTTGCCGCCGCGAGTGCGGCCAGCCAAGGGTGAGGTGTTAATGCCAATTGTCATGGCAATGGCTGGTTCATCTACGGTGATTGGCGGTAAGGGGCGGGGATCGCTGGGATCAGCCAAGGTATCGCCAATCATCACCTCATCAATGCCGGCCACTGCCACAATGTCACCGGGACCAACCGAATCAACCGGTACGCGGTCAAGCGCTTCAGTGGCCAGCAGTTCAGTGATTTTAACCAGTTTGGTTTCCACTGATTCACCAGAGCCAGCAGCAGCGTTGTTGCGCCGCAACCAGGCAACTTGCTGTCCTTTTGTCAAGGTGCCGTTATAAACCCTGAGCAACGCTAACCGGCCAAGGAACGGCGATGCATCAAGATTGGTGACATGCGCCTGCAGCGGAGCATTTTCATCATAAGCTGGTGGGGGGATTGTTTCAACGATTGTGGCAAAGAGTGGTTCTAAGTCAGGCGAGTCCGGGAGTGCGCCATCGGCTGGTCGATTCAGTGAGGCGCGCCGCGCTTTGGCGGCTGTGTAGACGATTGGTAATTCAAGTACATGTTCAATGTCAATTTCCGGATTTTCTTCGTGCAAATCAGAAGCTAACGATAAAAGCAGATCAGTTGATTCTTCTACCACCGCAGCAATCCGGGCATCGCTCCGGTCAACTTTGTTGATCACTAAAATCACTGGCAGGGCGGCGGCGAGCGCTTTTCGCAGCACAAAACGAGTTTG
>JAIRPS010000158.1 GCA_031256885.1 Bifidobacteriaceae bacterium
TGGCGATTGCGGACCGTACCGCCAATCCGAGCGTTTGCAAACCTACCAGCCGTTCATTGAACAGCTGATTGCCGCAGGCCACGCCTATTATTGCTGGTGCTCCCCGGAACGGTTGAGCCAGTTACGGGAAGAGCAGAATCAACGCAAACAAGCCACCACCGGCTACGACCGCCTCTGTCTTGGTAAAACTGCTGAACAGCGCGCTGAACTCCCCGGTTTTTCAGCCAAACCGGTGGTGCGCATGAAAATTGACGATGATGCCCCACTGGTTTTTGAAGACCTGATCAGAGGCTCAGTTGCCGCTCCTTTTCCAGATGATCAGGTGATTTGCAAAGCCGATGGTTTCCCCACCTACCATTTAGCGGTTGTGGTGGATGATCATCTCATGGGGATTACGCATGTTATTCGTGGTGAAGAGTGGATTTCTTCAACACCAAAGCATTTGCTTTTGTACCGCTGGTTGGGTTGGCAAGCACCAATTTACGCGCATATGCCGTTGCTGCGTGACACTGACCGTTCTAAGATTTCAAAGCGCAAAAATCCGGCTGCCCGGCTCACTTGGTTCCGTGAGCAGGGCTACCTGCCGCAGGCCTTGCGCAATTTTCTGCAACTGCTCGGCTACCCGCCCGCTGACAATGGCAGTGAAATCGCAACCTTTGACGACTTCGCCGCCGGTTTTGACTGGGACAAGGTGGGCAAGGTCGGGCCAATTTTTGACATTGCCAAACTGAACTGGCTCAACGGCCACTACATTCGCTCTTTACCGTTCGACGAGCTAGCCCAGTGCATTAGCGAGTATCTGATTTTCACGGGAACTTGGCCCAAGCAACCGCCAGCAGCTGATCTGGAAAAACTGCGGGCCGCCACCCCGCTGATTGCGCAGCGGCTGGTGTTGTTGTCCGAAGCGCTGCCTAAGCTGGCTTTCCTTTTCACCGCCGATGCCGATTTAACAATTGCCGATGACGCAGCCGCCACTTTTACGGCAGAAGCCCCAGCCATTTTGGCAAGCAGCCACCAGGTGCTCAGCCAGCTTCCCACCTGGGATGCCGCCAGTTTGGAGGCAGCCTTACGAGCAGCTTTGGTTGACCAGGCCGGCCACAAAGCACGCATTGCGTGTGGGGCGGTGCGCACCGCAATCACTGGGCAACGGGTCTCGCCGCCGTTGTTTGAGTCAATTGAACTATTGGGCCGCCAGTCTTGTTTGCAACGCCTTGATCAGTGCATACGCTGGTTGGACAGCGCTCATGCGGTGCCAGATTGTTAGCGGTTGATTCGAACGCAACCAGCTGGTTGCCTGGTCTGTGACACCGGCTCGTGATACCTTGGCGGTTGTGTCTATTCAGCCAACCAAACCGTCTGGCACTGCTGGTGCCTCACTTGCCCCGGCAGCCGCGCCGGCACCGACCACTCCTGGTGACTTCATTGCTGATCAGGTTCGCCAAGATCAAGCTGAGGGGGTGTTTGGTGGGCGCGTGCAAACCCGTTTCCCCCCCGAACCCAATGGGTATCTACACATTGGTCATGCCAAAGCAATCACTGTTGACTTCTTGACCGCTGAGCGGGCTGGCGGCACCTGCAACATTCGGTTTGATGACACCAACCCGGATACTGAAGAGGCTGAGTTTGCCGAGTCAATTCTGCGTGACATTGCCTGGCTCGGTTTCACACCAACAGCGGTGTACCATGCCTCAGACTATTTTGAGCAGCTTTACCAGTGGGCTGAATCACTCATTGTCAAGGGCCTGGCATATGTCGATGAGCAGGATGCCGATACCATTTCGGCGCAACGCGGCGGTTTTGGCGTTAGCGGTGTCAACAGTCCTTTCCGTGACCGCAGCCCTGAAGAAAACCTGGCATTGTTTCGCCAAATGCGTGCTGGCGAATTTGCTGATGGCAGCAAAGTGCTCCGCGCCAAGATTGACATGCAAGCGGAAAACATGCAGCTGCGTGACCCTGTCATGTACCGCATTCGGCGCGGCCACCATTTCCGCACCAAAGACACTTGGTGTATTTACCCAACCTATGACTGGGCGCATGGGCAGTCTGATGCTTTAGAAGGTGTCACCCATTCGCTTTGCACATTGGAGTTCACTGACCACCGCGCCTTATACAACTGGTATTTAGATCATCTAGATCTACCCTCTGACCAGCCTGTACAGTATGAGTTTGCGCGTCTTGAGCTGACGCATACAGTCACTTCAAAACGTAAACTAGCTCAGTTGGTGGCTGAAGGTAAAGTTGACGGCTGGGACGATCCCCGCATGCCCACCTTGGCGGCTTTGCGGCGGCGCGGATACCCGGCTGAGGCAATTCGCCAGTTCTGCGCAGATATTGGTGTCACGCGCACCAATTCGCGTCACGCCATTGAAGAACTTGAAGCTTATGTGCGTACGCACCTGAACCAGACAGCTCAGCGGCGCATGGTGGTGCTCAAGCCAATTCGTTTGGTGATTGATAATTGGCCAGTCGATTCTGACGGTAATCCGCTGGTCGAATATTTTGATGTCACCAATAACCCGGAGAATCCTGCCGATGGCGTTAGGCAGGTTCCTTTCAGCGGTGACCTTTTCATTGAGGCTGAAGATTTTGCGGTCACCCCACCGCCCGGCTTTTTCCGTTTGTCTCCCGGCAAGGAAGTCCGTTTACGCGGTGCCTACCTGATTACCGCCACAACGGTGGATTATGACCAGGCTGGTGAGGTTGCGGTGGTGCATGCCACCTATGATCCGACAACCCGTGGCGGCAGTGCGCCAGATGGACGCAAAGTCAAATCAACCATGCACTGGGTCAGCGCTGCCCAAGCTGTGCCGGTTACGGTGGCGCTGTACGATCACCTTTTCAGCAGCGAAACCCCTGGTGAACGCAGCGGTGATGTGATGGATGATCTCAATCCTGCCTCGCGCGAGTTGCTAACCCTTTGCCAAGCCGAACCGATCATTCAACAAACTCAGCCAGGCACGGTGGTGCAGTTTGAACGTTTGGGCTATTTTGCGGCCGACCCTGCGCAGGCTAA
>JAIRPS010000180.1 GCA_031256885.1 Bifidobacteriaceae bacterium
CTACGTCGGCCGAAATTCGACCGCGTACTGATACCGGAATGTTGCGTGACCCTGCCCAGGCACGCACAGCGGCTGGGTCGTAGTCGAGCGGTTGGCGCGGCCCGCGCCGCCCATCCGTCTTGGAAACATGCCGTGTTTGGCGGCGTGCAGCGTTCTTCCAACGCTCAATGGTTTGACGTAGATCGTTGGCATGGTAGCCATTCAGATCAATTTCGTAGTTGACGCCGTCGAGACCGAAACGGACGGTTTCGCTGGCGGGTGAGCCATCGAGGTCGTCGATCAACTCGACAGAAACGCGCTGAGCCATGTTGGCTCCTTTCTGGGCCGACCTTGAAAGACCGGCACGCTAGATGCTGATAGTTTGATCCGGCAGGTGCTGGGAGAGTTTCTCAGGCAAGCATGCCCAGAATCTGACCCAGCAAAATCTTCATGATCATGGCTGCCGGATAGATTAAAGCATACCCTAAAGCGACGCGGGCGTCGGCACCAGTTCGATCATTGGCGAAAGCTAGTACCGCCGGTTGGGTTTGAGTGCCGCCAAGCATGCCCGATAGTTTGGTCCCACCAACTTTGAATAGTCGTGACATGACCAGGGTCATGCCGCCGCCAACAATGATGGTTACAATCGCGCCCAGCCCAATGATCTTAATCCATTCGCCTGAAGCAAAAGCCTCAGCGATCATCCCGCCGGCGCGTGTGCCGGCTTGCGCCAAGAACAGTAGTAAACCTAACTCGGTCAGAGCTTGAGCTGAAGAAACCGGCATGGCTGTGACAATCGGCCCAATCCGCCCGAGTCTGCCGAATATCAGTCCAACAATCAACGTGCCGGCGGCTGAACCCAAGGCAAAGTTGAATCCGGGGATCGGCCAGACAATCAAACCAAGCGCCACACCCAAAGCCAGACCGGCTGCGAAAGCGAAGGGGTTAATGTCGCTCAAGCCCTTGGCGGAGTCACCAAAGTATTTGGAAACTTCTTTGAGCCGTTCGCGTGGCGCAACTACCCGAACCCGGTCCCCGCCTTGTAATACCAAGCTGTCGGTTGCCAACATGTCAACGTCACCGCGTCGCACGCGGCTGATCCGTGCCTGGAAGCGTTCTTCAAGTTCCAGTTCACCAATTGGATGCCCGGCTAATGCGCGATTAGACAAAGTGACGCGCCGGTAGTCAAGGTAACGCCTATCCCCACCAAGGTCATGCGAAGAAGTGTGGCCTAATAATTTAGTTACTTCGGTAACATAATTGCCGGGACCAACCACGGTGACAAGATCATCAACCCGTAGTACGTCATCGTCCTGGGCTGTTAATATTGGTGTGTGCTCGCCGTGGCGCACCCGACTGAACTTGATGTGCCCATCAAATAACTCTTCAATGTCAGCGATTGATGGTTCTGTGTCAGTTTCTACGCGCACAGTCTGATTGACCAAGGCGGGCGGCACATCAGAATCACGATGGGCGCGGCGCAAAGCCAACATTGTGAAAACAATCATGCCAATCACACCAAAAACGTAACCAACCGCGTAACCAACCGTTGGGGCTTGCGATCCGGCGGCTTCACGGGCTGCTGCTAGACAGGGGGTGTTGGTTACGCCACCACAGAAAGTACCTGCGGCAGTTGCCTGATCAAGACCAAATAAACGACCGCCAGCGTAGGCGGCAGTAGCGGCCACTACCAAGATCAGAGCGGTGGTCAGGATCATGCGCCAGCCTGATTTCAGGGATGCGAAAAAATTCGCTCCAGAAACGCTGCCAACAGTGAAAGTGAAGATCATCAAGCCAAGCGTGCCCACCACTTCAGGTACCTCTAACTCAACATCCAAGGCGGTTGCCCAGGCGGAGATGGCGATGGCGCAGAAGAGCACAGCGGCCGCGCCCAGTGACAGTCCTTTGACTTTGAGATGACCAATGCCAATCCCGATGGCGATCAGAGCGAACGCCAGTAACAGGGGCTGGGATGACAAGAACTCCATAACAGTATGCACAGTCCAACGATATCGGTTTGATGCCCCGGGGGGTTTGAGGTGCCACGTTGTGACGTGTTAACATTGCCAACCGCCGCGTTGTTGAAGCCCCCTACCGCTGGTGTTGTGCGGTTCCAGCGGGTCAGCAGCTGCGGTGTCTAAGAGATTGAGCAGGAGGCAAAATGTCAGGCATAACCCCAGCGTTTACACAGGTCAAAAGCATAAGCATGGCTGATTCAGGCACCAGCGGTAACCGCAGCGATCAGGCTGGCAAGACCAATCACGGTGATTGGCATTGGCCGGTTTTAGAGGCATGGCCGAGTGAACTGTTCGTTTTTGGCGGCGCAACCAGCGATGCAGCCAAGCAGTTGCTGCGCCATGTTTTGACCTTGCTGGGCAGCAGCCACCAGCTGTCTGCGCGTGATTTAGCATATTCGCTGGCTGGCCGCGCCGGCTTACTCAGTGCGGCTGAACCATCACAACTGCTGCAATACGCCATTGTGGCAGGTGATTTAGCAGAGCTTGCAGACAGTATAAAGCTGGCTTTAGCTGATCAAACCTCACCGACTGTGCAGTCGCGTCAGGTGGTTGAAGGCCAGGTGGCACTGCTTTTTTCCGGCCAAGGTGCACAGCGGGTGGCGATGGCTGGTGATTTGTTTGCCGCCTTTCCACATTTACGCAACCGTTTGGCACAGGCTGAACAATATTTACCTTTCCTTTTCCCGCCAGCCGCGCTGACTGATCAGGAGCGCTCTGATCAGCGCGCGCGCATCACCGACACCACGGTGGCTCAACCGTTGCTGGGATTGGTTGATTTAGCGATTGCTGATTTGCTCCGCAGTTTTGGCATTGAAGCAGACCAGGTGGCTGGTCACAGCTACGGAGAACTGCCTGCATTGGTGTATGCTGGGGCTTTTGCGGAAGATCAACTGCTGTATTTGAGCCGCGCCCGCGCAGAAGCAATTTTGGCTGCTGTGGGCAATGACCCTGGGCGTATGGTGGCTGTGCGGGCTGATGCTGAACAGGTCGGTCAAGTGCTGGCACCGTTAACTGATGTTTGGGCGGTCAACCTGAATGCGCCGCGTCAAACGGTGGTGGCTGGCCGGAGCGCAGCGGTGGCTGATCTGTTGGGCAAACTTGACTTAGCCGGTCTGCGCTACACCGAATTGGCTGTGGCGGCGGCTTTCCACACGCCGTTACTGCAGGGCGCTGACAGCAGTTTTGCCCAGGTGCTGGAACAGGTCAGTTTTCAACAACCAGCTATCCCGGTTTGGTCAAATACCACCGCCCAGCTTTACCCAACTGAACCAGCGGCTATTCGTTCGCGTCTAGCAGAACACTTAGTTAAGCCGGTGTTGTTTACCCAGCAGATAGAAGCGATGTATGCTGCCGGTGTGCGTCTGTTCATTGAGGCTGGTCCCGGCGGTACTTTGACCGGTTTAGCAGCTCAAACCTTGAAAGGTCGCCAACTGGTCACAATTGCCCCAGACCGTGCAGGCAGCAATGGCGTTACTGAACTGTTGCGCGCCCTGGCGCGCTACCTGGCAACTGGACGCACCATTGCAATGGACCAGCTTTTCGC
>JAIRPS010000201.1 GCA_031256885.1 Bifidobacteriaceae bacterium
CGGCTGGCACCGCATTGTTCAAGCTAGTTATGCCAGCGGCCTGCCGTCCAGCTGATTCACCAATCGGAAGGTTGGCAAGTTGTTGCACAACCGCCGCTAGATGTGCTGGTGTGGTGCCGCAACAACCACCCACCACAGCTACGCCAAGATTTTGCACAAAGCCTTTCAAAGCATTGGCTAACTCTTCTGGAGTTAAGTGATAAACCGCCCCATTAGGGCCAATGTCTGGCAAACCAGCGTTTGGCATCACGCTAACCAGCGGAAACAGGCTGGTGAGCTGCCGCAAATGCTCCCCCATGGCATCTGGTCCGGTGGCACAGTTTAACCCCATGCCGTCAATCCCTAAAGCTGCCAAAGCTGCGGCAGCTGCCATGGTTGGGGTGCCTAACAGCATGGTGCCGGTGTTTTCAACTGTGATCTGAGCAATGATCGGCGCATCCACACCAGTGTTATTGACCGCAGCTTGGCAGCCCAACACAGCGGCCTTGGCTTGCAGTAAATCTTGGCATGTTTCAATCAGAAGCAGATCAGCCCCATTGTTGAGCAAAGCCGTGGCCTGGTCAGTAAAACCTTGTTGTAACACACTGAAAGACACTTGGCCGAGTGAGGGCAGTTTGGTGCCGGGGCCGAGCGAACCGAAAACCCAGCAGGGTCGGCCAGCTTGATCAGCTTGTTGCCGGGCCAAAGCGGCGGCGCGCCCGGCTAGTTCAGGCAAACGGTCAGCTAAACCATGCTCAGCTAAGGCAGTTGGGTTAGCGCCAAACGAGTTGGTTTCAATCGCATCAACCCCCACTTGCAGATAAGACTGATGAATCTGGCAAATCAGATCAGGCCTGGTCAGATTGAGAATCTCTGGGCATGGTGCATGGCCTTGATAATCGGCTGAAGTTAGAGCAGCGGCCATGATTGCGCTGCCCATGGCGCCATCGGCAATCAGTAAACGGTTGCCAAGTTCCTGACGTATGGTGGTGGGCACGCGGCCATCCTAACCGTCCTTCAGCGAAAATCGCCGGTTTAGACATAGGCTAGAGGCATGTCCGCTCGGCCTTCTCGCCCAGAAACAACCGCCATTGCCTGCTTTGCCGGCTGGAATGATGCTGGTGGCGCCGCTACTGATGCTTTGGAGTATCTTGCTGACCAGTGGGATGCCACTTTGATTGCCTCGATTGATCCTGATGACTATTACGACTTTCAGGTGATGCGTCCGCGTTTTGAGATGAATGAGAACCGCCGCGAACTGGTTTGGCCGCGCACTCGTCTGTATGAAGCTCAAACTCTCGACGGTAAAAGAGTTCTGCTGGTTGACGGGATTGAGCCGTCAATGCGTTGGATGGATTACACGGCTGAACTGTTGGAACTCTTATTGACCCAAGGTGTTACCCGGCTGCTGCTGGTGGGGGCATTGTTGGCGGATGTTCCACACACCCGTGATATCACTGTGACCGTGACTTCTTCTTCAGCAGCGCTCCGCCAAGAATACGCAATTGAACGCAGCGACTACACCGGTTCAACAGGCATTGTGGGGGTTTTGGAACATACCGCTAATGAGGATTTTCATCTGCCGGCTTTCAGTTTGTGGGCGGCTGTGCCGCACTATGTGGCAACCCCACCGTCTCCCAAAGTTGTGATGGCGATTGTGACTGAGGTTGGCAAGTTACTGAACCAAACGATTGACCTTGGTGATCTTCCTGATGACGCCACCAGATGGGTTGAAATGGTTGACGAGATTGCCAGTGATGATGAGGATATGGCCGAGTATGTCAGGCAGCTGGAAAATGCGAAGGATACAGTCGATTCGCCGGAAGCATCCGGTGAGGCTATCGCCCGCGAATTCCAGCGCTATCTGCTAGACAATCTGGGAAATGAAGACCTTCCAGATGGTCCGCCATCGTAAATTTCGCTCGATGACGGTGGTTAGCTGGGGTGTGGTTGTTACGGTTTAGCACAGGGTGATGCCAAGCAAACTATCGGCTGTGCACCTGATCAGTTTAGCGGAGGCAGCATCAAGTTGGCCGGCCTGGCAGGCCTGATCAAGCAGTTGCAGGGCGGTTGGTGAGTCTAGATCGTGAGAAATCGCTGCGCGGATTTTGGTGAGAGTTTGTTTGGCCAATTCGCTAGGCTGATCCTGGCTGGCAATGGTCGGTTGATCAGCGCGGGCTAAAGCCCAACGCCAATGTGCCAAACGTGCCGTTGCAGCAGTTAGGTTCGCCTTGCTCCAATGGCGTTGGCTGCGGTAATGCTCAGCCAGCAAAGCCAATCGCAGGGCCATCGGTTCAACGCCTTGGCCCAGCAGGTCTGAAACAAAAACCAGGTTGCCTAATGATTTTGACATTTTTTGGCCATCCAAACAAACCATGCCAACATGCATATGATGTCTGACTGGCAGATCAAGGCCGCTGAGGCCTCGAAGATGGGAGGTGGACATTTCATGGTGGGGGAAGGCTAAGTCAGCTCCGCCGCCTTGTACATCAAACGGCAGGCCAAGGAATTGTTCCGCGATCACGGCACATTCAATATGCCAGCCTGGCCTGCCTGGCCCAAGCGGACTGTCCCACCAGGGTTCTTCCGGGTTTTTGCCGCGCCAAAGCAGAGGATCGAGTTGATGCTGTTTACCAGGTCGCTCGGGATCGCCACCATTTTGTTTGAACAAATCGACCATTGTTGGCAGGTTCAAGCCAGCGATTGAACCAAATAGCTGATCAGCAGTGATATCGAGGTAGCTGTCAGCGGCCTTGTTGCCTGGTAGTTGGTAGACCGGCCAATGTTTTTGCAGACGCAGCAAAGCCTGGCTGATTGCCGGTATTTGTTCAACAACACCCCGGTAATGGTTTGGTGGGATGATCCGTAAAGCAGTCATGTCTTGACGAAATTGTTCAAGCTGTTGCTGAGCCAGAACAGACCAATCAACACCAGTTGTTTGGGCCCGCTCAAACAATGGGTCATCAACTTCAGTGACACACTGTGCATACACCACATCTCGTCCGGCGTCGCGCCAAGCGCGCACCAATAAGTCGAAAGCCAGATAGGTTGCCAGATGACCCAAATGAGTCGAATCGTAAGGTGTAATGCCGCAAACATAGAGCGTGGCGCGGTTTGTACCAAGCTGAGCACTGGGCTGGTATTGCGCGTGGGCACTGTCCCAAATTTGCGGCAGTGTCGAATGCCCTGGCAGCTCAGGCACTGTCACGTTTGGCCAGGTGCGCATTGCTAAACCGCCTTGACTAGACCGGTCAGCAACAACAGCAGCAAGACGCAACCCAAGCCAATGCGGTAGTAGGCAAACCCTTTGAAAGAGACAGAGGAAATCAAGCGCATAAAAGCAATCACCACCACATAACCAACCAGGAAAGCCACCAAGGTGGCTAACAAAGTAGCTCCCCAACCGGGGAAAGTGGCAGTGACGTTACCTAATTAACGGGCTAGTTCATACAGACCAGAACCAAAAACAGCTGTCATCGCCAACAAAAAAGCGT
>JAIRPS010000234.1 GCA_031256885.1 Bifidobacteriaceae bacterium
GGTGCTTTGCGTGGCACGAGCTTGCCACTCAATGCCGGTCTGGTGATTGGCCGTAGTTCCTCAGCCAATCTGGTGATTGATGATGAGTTCGCTTCTGGCCGGCACGCTCGAGTTGTGCCTGGTCCTAACGGCTGGCTTTTGGAAGACCTCAGCTCCACCAACGGCACTTATATTGGCGAGCAGCGGATTACTGGCAGTGTGGCGGTGCGTTCTGGCCAGCAGTTTCGCATTGGCCAAACCAAATTTGAGCTGGTGAGGTGAGACAAGCTAAATGCCGGTGACTCTCTCCTTTGCGGCTCGTTCTGATATCGGTTTAACCAGGTCAAATAATCAGGATTCGGGTTACGCTGGGCCGCATTTGCTGATGGTGGCTGACGGTATGGGTGGCCATGCTGGGGGTGACATTGCTTCTTCGGTGGCGGTGGCTCATTTAGCTTTGCTGGATGAAGAAGCCCCTTCCACGCAAGCAGCTAGTGAAGCGATCAATCAAGCAGTCGACTTGGCGCATGCAGAGTTGCTTGATCGCGTCGCAGAGCAGCCAGAATTGGCTGGTCTGGGCACCACTATTACCGCTTTGCTGCGGTGTGAAGACCGCCTGGTTTTGGCACACATTGGCGATTCTCGCGCCTACCTGCTGCGTGATCAGCATTTAGAACAAGTCACCACCGACCACACTTTTGTGCAGTATCTGGTTGAAACCGGCAAACTTGAGCCTGATCAGGCTGAACGTCACCCTCAGCGGTCCTTGTTGCTGCGCGTGCTTGGCGATGTTGAATTGAGTGGTGGTGTTGATATTTCGGTGCGGTCAACCCAAGCCGGGGATCGTTGGCTGGTTTGTTCAGACGGCCTCAGTTCGGTGGTGTCTGCGCAAACTTTGCAAAGCACGCTTAGTCAGGACGCTGAGGTTGGCGAAATCGCCGAACAACTGATTGATTTGGCTTTACGGGCGGGCGGTCCGGATAACGTCACCTGTGTGGTTGCCAAGGTTGTGGACCTTGATGATTTGCCAGATGGCCAAGCTCCGCCCACTAATGCGGAAATTGTCGGTGCTGCTGCGGTGGACCGGGAGCGCCCCACGCGCGGTGGTAGCGGCGCTGCCGCTAAGGCGGCCCGGTTGACTCAGCCTGAGCCTGCCGATTCTGAACCGGAGCCAGCTGTTTTGACGCGACGTCAGTTGCGCCGCGCCGCGAAGCAACGTTCTTCAGCTGGACTTGCAGCTTCATCTGATGATTTGCCCGATGCCGAAAGTACAGTAGTCAGCCGCCCGCACCGTTGGCGGCGGCGTTTGATTTGGAGCGCTATTGCCATTGTTTTGGTGTTCGGTGGCGCTTTTGGTTTGTCGGCAGGATACCGCTGGTCGCAGAGCCAGTTCTATGTTGGTCAAGCTGATGGTCAGGTATCGATTTTTCAGGGCATCAATCAGCAGATTGGCCCAATTAAGCTTTCTCATCTGGTGGAGCGCACTAGATGGCGGGTGGCTGATTTGCCAACGGTTGCTCAAGAACGGCTTTATAAAACCATTCCGGCTGCCTCACGGGAGGAGGCTGCCGAAAAACTGGCCCGTTTCATCTTGAACGTTGACTCAAGTTCAATGGAACTGGGGAATGACCAGCCAACCAGCCAGGGGACTAATTAATGGCCACTTTGGCGCCGGTTGAGGCGCGTTCTGGGCGTGGTGCCGAACTTGGCTTACTGCTGCTTGCGTTGGTTGCTTCAGCCTATGCTTACGCTCAGGTTGGTTTGGCAATGACAGGTAGTTTGCCAGCAGATTTTTGGCGCCAGACACTCGGTTTTGCTGCTTTAGTGTTGGTGTTTCATTTGCTGGTGCGGTTGCGTGCCGCCTATGCTGATCCGCTCATTTTGCCCCTGATTGTGCTGCTCAATGGTGTGGGCTTGGCAATGATTTACCGCCTTCAGCTGCGCTATCAAATCACTGTGCCAGCTTGGGGCCAAATTGCGGTTAGGCAACTTTTGTGGACAGCTATTGGTGTGGCTGTGGCAGCGGCAGTGGTTTGCTGGCTGCGCGATCATCGCTCTTTACGCCGCTTCACATACACTGCCATGTTGGCTGGTTTGGGTTTACTGATTTTGCCTTTAGTGCCAGGCATTGGCCACGCTGAAGGTGGTGCACGCATTTGGATTCGGTTAGGTTCATTAACATTTCAACCAGCGGAACTAGCAAAGGTTTGTTTGGCCATTTTTTTCGCAGGCTATCTGGTGGTTCGTCGTGACACCCTGGCTTTGACGGGTAAGCGGTTGTTTGGTTGGCAAGCGCCACGGCTGCGTGATCTTGGTCCAATATTGCTGGCCTGGGTAGTTTCTTTAGGTGTTTTAGTTTTTGAAAAAGACCTCGGCACCTCTTTACTTTTCTTTGGGTTGTTTGTGGCCATGCTCTATACCGCAACTGACCGACCAAGCTGGATTGTCTTAGGCATTGGCATGTTTGCCGTTGGTGTGGTTGTGGCCTATCACTCTTTTAGCCATGTACGTGATCGCTTCGCCATATGGTTGCACCCTTTTGCTGACTCTGTCTACAACCGCAGCTACGGCGGGTCACAACAGGTTGTGAAAGGATTTTTTGGGTTAGCTAATGGCGGATTGTTTGGCACCGGTTGGGGACGCGGAAGGCCTGATTTGACCGACCTAGCCTTCAGCGACTTCATTGTCACTTCATTGGGCGAAGAACTCGGCTTGACCGGGCTAT
>JAIRPS010000240.1 GCA_031256885.1 Bifidobacteriaceae bacterium
TCACTGGCAGTGTTGCTTGTTCCGCCAAGCGGTGCCAGATCAGCAGCGTCAGCGGCCGTGCGGCCACTGGCTACCAGTGGGCTAACTGCCCAGACCAAGATCATTACCAAAGCGGCCAACCAAACACGATTGCTTGGCAAGCCAGCAAAACATTTGCGTTTCATAAGAGACCTCCCTGCGGTCATGTCACGCAGTCAGGAGGACGGTCCCCCTGACGTATCGATACGGCTGGCACGTCAATACGCCAGCTCGCATGCAGTCAGGAGTCCCGTCCCCCTGACATACCTATAGATGGTAGGTTGCCTGTCCAGCCTTGTCAACCACTTTGACCAGCAATTTTTCCAAGACTTTGGGCAGACTGCAGCCCACTTCAGTGCCCGCATTGTGGACAGCCTGGCGAGATAAGAGGCAGCGCTAGTTCCTTTCACCTAACCTGATGCTTGACAAACCGATGATCACCAAGGTCACAACATTGTTGAGAAGGGGCAAACCACCATGTCACGTCATATCACCTCAGCATTCTTGGCAACTGCTTTGCTAGCCGTAGCCCTGACCGCCCCACCTGCACCGTTCGACCACCGCACCGCGCCAGCTGTTGCTGCTACCGCCAGTCAGGCAGCGCAAACCGTGCATTTAGGCACAGTCAGCAAGACACAACAGCAGGGGCACAAGGCTAAAGCCAAAACGAAAACCACGACAATTAAAGGTAAAGTGGTTGATTCGCATGGCAAACCGGTGCGTAAAGGCTTTGTTGAAGTTTGGAAAAACCCGCCCAAACGGGTTCCCTACACGCAAGTGATTGACCGGACTGACCTGTTTGTCAAGGCAGTACCTATCTCCTCGAAAGGCACCTATAAGGTGACCGGCTTGTCAGCCAAAACCAACTACCGCATCATGGCAGCTGCTGAAGGACATTTGACCACCTGGCTGTCGGGAGTGGCATCGAACTGGCCGGTGGGCAGCCGAGGAATCATCAAAACCGGCAAAGCTGGTTCCACAGCAACCGCTAAAACAGTCAAACTGGTGGCTGGCGGTGTCACCTTGAAAGGCAAAATCGCTGCGGCCAAACGCGACAGCGAACTAGAAGCTTTCGCCACCGATCTGCTGGGCACCCGGCTAACCGGATCATTAGCCGGTCAGGGGGCTGCGGCAGATGTCAAACGGTTCAACCACTATGTTGAAGACCCGTTTGGCTCCAACACATACTTCACCGGTTTTGTTTTCAAAGACGGCAGCTACCTGGTACCCGGCGTGCCTCCAGCCATCACCATTTTGACAGTGGCTAATACTTTCGGTAAACGTTCCAAGGTGCTAGCAGAAGACAAGCCAAAAATTGTGACCACCAACTTTGCCGCGCTTCCGCGCACCACGGTTTACGATAAAGCGGAATCATCAGCGGTTGCCCTCTACGGCTATTATGCTCCCGGTTATAACATTCGCGCGGAGGTGGTGCCAGCCTCCGGTTCAACTAGCGCCCCCGCTAATGCTGATGTGTACTGGACTGACGGCACAAATCTGCTTGGTTCCGGCAAACTGATTGGTGTGACCGAATCAATGATTGGTAAACAAGTTTTTCCGTTGGTTCATTGGACAGCCAACGGCCATGACCTTGGTGTGACCGAATATGGCCGGGTGGACTCTGACTGGGTGCCAACCATTGCCCAAGTACCAATTGGCCGCCGCCTGGTGGCACCAGCCAAAATCTATGTTGGCGACACCATTTCGGCTGGCATGTCGCCGCCCGGTTGGACCAACACCTACCAGTGGTATCGCGGCACACAAGCGATTGAGGGAGCCACATCCTCGAGTTATCGCGCCCAAGCTGAAGATGTTGGTTCGTTGCTGCTGGTGCGGATTGGGGCAATGAGTAGCGATGGTCGTTACGGTGAAGTGGTGGTGCGTTCACCACGCACTGAGGTTTTTCAGCGACACGGCGAATAGTTCGCACCGCGCCACCAGGTAAGTTACCCAAGATCGCTTCACCTGGCATACAATGAGCCGTCACCATGGACCTTACCAACCACCGACGGATCAACAATGCGCGTATCAAACACCCCAGCCTGTGTTGAGGTTGACCCCACTTGGAACATTTGGACCCTGCTGCTGCGGCGGGTTGAGCAAAACGGCGACGGCACTGTCATTGAAGTTCAGGACAGCCCCGGCCAGTGGCGTCCCGTCAGTGCACGCCAATTCGCTGACCAGGCAGCGGCCATTGCTAAAGGGCTGATTGCTTTAGGTATCAACGCGGGCGACCGTGTGGCTATCATGTCACGCACCCGCTACGAATGGACCTTGCTTGACTACGCCATCTGGGCTTGCGGTGGTGTGCCAGTACCGATTTATGAAACATCATCAGTTGAGCAGATCAACTGGATTTGTGCCGATGCCGGTGTGCGCGCAGTTTTTGTTGAAAACGCCGGGCATCGCCTACTCGTTGATGCTGCCAAAGCTGACTTGCCAAATTTGACGCAGCTTTGGCAGATTGACGCAGGCGATTTGGCGGCGCTTGAGCAAGTTGGCACGCCAGTGGCTGACCGCGAGTTAGACAATCGCCGCCAACAACCATGTCTTGACGACCTGGCAACCATCATTTACACCTCGGGCACTACTGGCCGTCCCAAAGGGACCGAACTAACCCATGGTAACTTTGTTCGTCTGGCCGAAAACACCCAATGGGATGAGTCCCCCACCACATTGAACGATGTTGTTGCCAAACCGGGTTGCCGCACGCTGCTCTTCCTACCAATGGCTCATGTTTTTGCTCGATTCATCGCCGTTTTAGGTATCTCTTCGCAAACCGTGATTGGTCATTGTCCAGATACTAAAGATCTCATTTCGGCGCTCGGTTCTTTCAAACCGACCTTCCTGCTGGCGGTCCCCCGTGTACTTGAAAAAGTCTACAATGCAGCCGAGCAAAAAGCCGGTTCAGGCATAAAACTGAAAATGTTCCGCCGCGCCGCTAAGGTTGCTATTGTTTATTCGCGCCAACTAGACGAATCTGGTCCCACCTTAGGGTTACGCATTCAACACCGCCTGTTTGACCACCTTGTTTACGCCAAACTACGCGCTACCCTGGGTGGACGCACTCGTTACGCGGTCTCGGGCGGTGCCCCACTGGGTGACCGTTTAGGCCATTTTTTCCGTGGTCTTGGTTTGACCGTATTGGAAGGCTACGGCCTGACCGAAACTACTGCACCAATTGTTGTGAATCGTCCGGTTTGTCAAAAAATCGGTTCAGTTGGCCCACCTTTTTCAGGTTGCTCAATTTCCATTGCAGACGATGGCGAAATTCTCGCCAAAGGCGTCAACATTTTCCGCAACTACCACAACAACCTTGAAGCCACTGCTGATGCATTCACCAGTGACGGTTGGTTCAAAACTGGCGATGTTGGCTACCTCGATGATGACGGCTATCTGTTCATCACTGGACGTAAAAAAGAAATCATTATCACTGCTGGTGGTAAAAATGTTGTGCCAGCGATTTTGGAGGATCGGCTGCGCGGCCATCCGCTGGTGTCGCAGTGTGTGGTGGTTGGCGACAACCAACCATATATTGCCGCTTTGATCACATTGGATGCTGAAATGCTGCCAGGCTGGCTGCGCATCCATGGTTTGGCCGATATGACAGTTGAGCAAGCCCGCGACAACAGCCAAGTTCACACATCTTTGGAACGGGCGGTGGAGCGCGCCAATCAGGCGGTTTCCCGCGCCGAATCAATCCGCCGTTTCACCATTTTGCCTGGTGATTTCACCGAAACCAACGGCTACTTGACACCTTCGTTGAAAGTTAAACGCACGCTGGTGCTCAAAGATTTCGCCCCGCAAATTGAGCAACTCTACGCCAATGGTTCAAATGCTCGCTAGCAGTTTGCGGCATGATAGGAAAGTCCAGTTCGTCTGATCTTGAAGGAGCATCACATGATTACCGCCATTGTCATGATCACCACTGACGCCAAGTCAATCCCGGAAGCCGCCCAGGCGATTGCCGAGGTTGAGGGTATCAGTGAGGTTTACTCGGTGACTGGTGACACTGATCTGATTGCTATTGCACGGGTCCGCCGCCACGAGGAGTTAGCCGATGTGATTGCTGATCAGCTATCGAAAACTCCTGGTGTGCTGGGTACCGAAACATACATTGCTTTCCAGACGTATTCTCGCCACGACCTCGATGCTGCTTTCAGCTTAGGTTTGGACGGCTAGCCGCCTGGCTGGCAACAACCCAGCGTTGCAGAAGGTTGCTGGCTGCTCCGGAATCAATCGCTTCAGCAGCAACCGTCAAGGCCGCACTGAAACGTTCAACCAAAGTACCGGTGGCGGTTGCTGGAAATGTGCCGTCCGCCACCAATCCGGCCGCCGCATTGAACAGCACTGTTTGGCGGATTGGACCGTCTTGACCCGCTAAAACTTGACGGGCTATGGCAGCGTTAGTGGCGGCATCGCCACCACGTAAGTGATCGACCGTAATACGGTCAAGCCCAAGATCAGCATGACCGTCAATGACATGCTCAACCACCTGCCCGGCAGTGACCTGCCAGATTTGGGAACGGCCAGTGGCCGCTAGTTCATCAAGACCGTCATCGAGCCCCCTGAAAACCAGGGCGGATACACCACGACCAGCTAAAACCGCAGCCATTATCGGTGCCATTGTTTGATCAGCGCAACCGATTGCGGCGGCACTGGGGGAAGCTGGATTAGTTAATGGTCCAAGGAAGTTGAAAACTGTTGGCACGCCCAAACCGCCACGTGCCGGTGCTGCGTGACGCATTGACGGGTGAAAAACTTGGGCGAACAAAAAGGCGATACCAACATCTTGGACAGTTTGCTCGAGCGCGCTGATGGGCAATGTTAGGTTGACTCCGAGCGCTTCTAGAACATCGGCTGAACCGCATTGTGATGAGGCTGCACGATTCCCATGTTTGACCACTGTTACATTGCAAGCCGCAATCACAATGGCTGCCATGGTTGACAAGTTGACTGTAAATGCGCGGTCTCCGCCGGTGCCAACAATGTCCAGGCAAGCGGAGGGCACGTTGATGGGGCGAGCATTTTGGAGCATACCGTCAGCTAGGGCACTGAGTTCAACAGCGGTGACTCCTTTAGCGCGTAAAGCAACCAGGAAACCCGCTAAAGCGATTGGTGAAGCATTGCCTTCCATCACTTCACTAATCGCCCAAGCTGCCTGTTCAGCCGTCAGGTCATGCCGGTCAAGCAGGGTGGTGATT
This sequence comes from Bifidobacteriaceae bacterium, assembly GCA_031256885.1. The sequence continues at coordinate 5,223 of JAIRPS010000240.1, forward strand.
AAACTTGGCCAGTTTTGGTTATGCGCTTCAGCCATGGTCACGTAACAGGTCGAGGACTTTTTGGCGAAGTGCAAAAGGATCTGCCGGCCAGAGTAAGGATTGTTCGGCACCAGACCAATGGGCAAGCCAACCATCTTGGGGGCGCGCCAGGAGCAGCAGCATTGCGGGCGGATAATCGAGTT
>JAIRPS010000012.1 GCA_031256885.1 Bifidobacteriaceae bacterium
CGACCATTGAGGTGCCTAAAGTGCCGGCGTTGAAATTGACAAAACCTTCATGCATCACCGTGGTGCCGGGGGCGAGGTAAGCGCCCAAACGCACCCGGGCGGCATCGGCAATCCGCACACCGCTGGGAACAACATAATCAAGCATGGCGGGAAACTTATCCACCCCGTAAACCCGTAAAACACCGCGTCCGGCCGCCAGCCAGGCGGCTTGCACTGCCGCAAAACCGTTCACCGCACAAGGCCCACCAGAAGTCCAAACAACGTTGTTGAGCTGGCCAAACAAACCATCAAGGTTGATTGTATTGGGTTTAGCCAGCCGATGCGACAGTAAATGCAAGCGCAAATATGCATCCAAAGCACCATTGGGGGCCTCATCCAAGTCAATCGTCTGCTCGACCACTCGGCGGCTTACCCGACGCACCGCATCGACCCCAACCAAACTAGCTAAATCAACCGTCACCGCATCGGGGCTACCACCCTGCCCAACCAACTGTGGCTGCGGGTACCAAGCGTCAAGGATTGTGCCGTCATCGGCCAGTGTTGCTAAGCCTTCAGCTTGCGCAAGTCGTTTGTTAATCTGCTCCATGACCGTTAGCTTAGCTCAGGTTTTTTAGTCGAGCGATTCAAGCGCGGTGCAATCGACTTTAGTCGAGCGGTTCAAGCGCTGCGTCATCGACCAGCGGGTCGTTTTCCGGCCACTCGACGGCTGTGCGCAGCATATCTGTTTCAGAATGAGCGCCACAGCCGTGATCTAAGGAAACCACTTGACCGTCAAGATTCGACCACTCATTGGCGCAGACACCAAATAATGCGCCTAAAGCACCCACCAAAGGCACCAGGAAACCGCAACTTTGGCAAGGGGCAGCAGTTTTATTGGCTTGATCAGGGTCAGGGCCATGCTGTGAGTCATACCAGCGTGTGCCGGCAGCCGCCCGTCCGGAAGGCGACAGGACGCGCACCCGCCCCAAAGCAAGATGCGCCACATCAACCTCTGATTCGTCATCGGCGGTTTGATCAAGGCCACTAACGGTTAAGCGGGGATCTTCAACAATGTGCGGCAAAACATCATTCGGCCCCAAATCGCCTGGCTGCAAACGTTCCGCCCAAGGAATCCAAGCTGGTGCCAGCAGTGCCCGATCACCAGGCAGTAGTTCCAGTTCGCTAACCGTGGCGGTGCGACTACGCGGCACCCGCGCCACTGTCACCGTCCAAGCCCAACCGACATAACCCGGCAAACGGCAGTCAAAACGCAGATCAGCCACCCGGTCACCAATCATTTGGGCACCCAAATAGTCACCAACATGCTCAGGTGGGGCCAGTTCAGCCAAGGCAGCGCGCGCCCGTTCAACCGTTGCCGGGCCGGTCAAAGTGGCATCCAACTTGGTCAAACCGGTCATGGTTCAATGTCTCCAGCCACTGCGCGGAGCAACTGGGCTGCTTGTGTGGCGGTTTTCCGATCCGGCCCGCGACCGCGCCGCCAAGCAGTTGACAAAGTGTCAAGCAGCTTGATCAGGTCTTCAATGATCACCACCATTTCTTCGCCGCTTTTGCGGTCACGCCGCACAGCTGGTGTAGGGGTGCTGAGCACTCGGGGGGTCAAGGCTGAAGGTCCGCGCCGCGACTCAGCAATACCGTACTCCAGGCGGGTGCCTTGACGGATTGGCGGACTGTCGTCAGGCAAGCTCGAAGCATGCAAAAATGCGTCTGTACCGTCATCTCCGGTAATGAATCCAAAACCGCGTTCAGCGTCAAACCACTTGACTTTTCCGGTGGGCACCGCCAACCTCCAACCATTCACAACACAACTAGCTAGAACAAGATTACAGGGTTAAACCACACAAGCCAGACCAAAGGCCGCCTTGAGGTCACCAAACAACGGCCCCCCAGAAGCTACTCGCCAAGCTGAACCGAGCTTGAGCACCTGCACACGGCCATTATCGACCACTTTGAGCCGCACCTCCGTCTCACCGGGATGGTCAGACAAAATCACCTTCAAACGTTCTACCGTGTTTGGGTCAAGTCGGTGATTTGGCATCAGGATGGTCACCGGTGGCGCAGTGGTCTGCTCGGTGATGGCGAGCACGCGCAGTTCGCTAGCGTCGATTTCGACACGTTCCTCACGGCGCTTGACCCGGCCGGTGATTGCCACCACAGAATCTTCAATCAAGTGTTCGGCAGCGCTCTCATAGGCTTTGGGGAAGAACATCACATCAATGGTGCCGTCAAGGTCTTCCAAACTGGCGGTTGCCCACAGCTTGCCATCCTTTTTGGTGGCTTTGCGGCTCAGTGAGGTCAGTAATCCCGCCACGGTGACAACGGTGCGTTCCTCAACCGGACGGGCTGGGTCAACTAGGTTAGCCACTGAGTGGGTGGCGGCTTTGGTTAAACCATGTTCCAAACCGGCCAGCGGATGGTCAGATACATACAGGCCGATCATTTCTTTTTCAAAGCCCAGTTTGGTGCGTCGGTCCCATTCCGGCAGATCTGGCACGGTCAAGCCAAGATCGGCCGCCTCAGTGCCTTCAAGGTCCTCAAACAGGTCAAACTGTCCCACCATTTGGGCGCGTTTGACTGGACGTAAAGCTTCCAGAGCTTCTTCAACAATCGCGTTGACGGCGCGGCGCGGGGCTCCCAGCGAATCGAAGGCGCCTGCTTTGTTCAGCGAATCGATCACTAGTTTGTGGCAAACCACATAGGGCACACGGTCTAAGAAATCGGGGAAGGATTTAAATGGTCCGCCTTGGCTGCGGGTTTCGGCAATCGCCTCGAACACTGGTAAGCCGACATTGCGAACGGCGGCTAAGCCAAAACGGATATCTTTGCCTACGGGCGTGAAGTTAGCGGCCGAGCTGTTGACATCGGGGGGTAGAACCGTTATGCCCATGCGGCGGCATTCGGCTAAGTAAACAGCAGAACGGTCTTTATCACGTTTAACTGATTCGAGGAGCGCTGCCATATAGGCCACCGGGTAGTGGGCTTTGAGGTATGCGGTCCAGTAGGAGATCATGCCGTAGGAGGCGGAATGGGCTTTGTTGAAAGCGTAGTTTGAGAATGGTACTAACACATCCCATAATGTCTGAATTGCCTTATCCCTGAAGCCGCGTTCACGCATGCCGGCAGCGAAAGGCTCAAATTCAGCGTCGATTGCTTCGCGTTTCTTTTTTCCCATTGCGCGGCGTAAAGAATCGGCTCGGGCTAGGGAGTAGCCTGCCAGCTGCCGGGCAATTTCCATGACTTGCTCTTGGTAAACAATTAGCCCATACGTGTTGTGGAGTATTGGGTCAAGTGCCTCGGCTAAATCTGGGTGAATTGGCGTGACTTCCTGCTGCCCATTCTTGCGTAACGCATAGTTAGTGTGTGAATCAGCTGCCATTGGTCCGGGCCGGTACAGTGCTTGGATTGCTGAAATGTCTTCAAAGTTATCTGGCCTGAGTATGCGTAAC
>JAIRPS010000071.1 GCA_031256885.1 Bifidobacteriaceae bacterium
AACGGGTTGTGGATGTTGACCCTAAAACGGTTGCTAAGCAAAGCCCAGTTTATGACCGTCCCTATGCGCGGCCAAACTGGCAGGATGCTTTACAAAATGATTTGCCCAATAACCTAGCCCGCCCCAGCACGCCGGAGCAGATACGCCAAACCTGGTTAACCTTACTTGCCTCACCGAACCTTTGTTCACGGCATTGGATCACTGATCAGTATGACCGTTTTGTAGGCGGCAACACTGCCATGGCAATGCCGAGCGATGCTGGTGTGCTGCGAGTTGACGAAACTACAGGTCTGGGCGTTGCCATTGCCACTGATGGTTCGGGTCGTTACAGCCTGCTTGACCCTTACGCTGGTGGGCAGTTGGCATTAGCCGAGGCATATCGCAATGTGGTTTGCACAGGTGCTCGTCCATTAGCGGTGACCGATTGCCTGAACTGCGGCAGCCCGGAATCGCCAAGCTCAATGTGGCAGTTGGTTGAAGTGATGCGCGGTTTAGCTGATGCTTGCCAAACCCTTGGCATACCGGTGACTGGTGGAAATGTGTCACTTTATAACGAGACCGGTGAAATGGGTCGCCCCGATTCAGCCATTCAACCTACCCCAGTAGTGGGGGTGCTTGGTGTGCTTGATGATGTCAGCAAAGCAGTGCATTCATACTGGTCACAACCAGGTTTATCGCTTTGGCTGGTTGGTCAAACAGGTTCAGAACTGGCCGGCTCAGCCTGGGCTGATGTGATGTATCAACATCTTGGCGGCAAGCCGCCGCAGGTAAGGCTTGAAGCCGAACAGGCTTTAGCGGTTTTTCTGCAGAATGCTGCGCAACAAGGTTTGCTTTCAAGTGCTCATGACCTGTCAGAAGGTGGTTTGGCGCAAGCCCTGGCTGAGTCGGTGCTGATGCATCGAATTGGTGCACATGTTGATCTTCGGGAAGTTTGCAACCGTGACCAACTGAGCATTTTTGAAATGCTGTTCAGTGAAACAACCGCCCGAGTGATCATCACTTGCCTGCCCGATCACGATAGCCAATTACAGGCTTTAGCAGGTGACTTACCCTTGATCAAGCTAGGGGTCACTGGGCCAGCTGATGATTTGGTGCTAGAAGGCCAGTTCAGTTTGGCGTATTCCGACATGCAACAGGCTTTCGATGGAACTTTAGCGAAGCACTTTGGCTAAACGTCAGCGGCTGAAGCCTCCACGCGGAACGCTCAGTGAACACCCGTCGCGTGCTTACCGATTCTGCAGGCATGTCCACAGTCAGACAGGCTGATGCGTAGTAAATGACTGATTTTTTGCGTAGTAAATGACTGATTTTTTGGGTAGTAAATGACCGATTGGTTGTCTGAACTCGTGTTTTGTGGCAGTATAGTTTCACGTGGAGACTGCACAAGGAGCTGGCTGTGAATGACTTGCCTGGGCGCACTTACCGATCCAGAACTGCTGACCATCGCCTCGCGGCGATGCTGCGGGCATTTGGTGGTGTGCTGATCGAAGGGCCCAAGTGGTGTGGCAAGACCTGGACAGGACTGCATCATGCAAAATCAACGGCGTATGTTGATGACCCAGAAACTGGCGAACAAGCGAGGCTGAGCCCTCGGGTAACGCTTACTGGACAGTACCCTCGCTTAATTGATGAATGGCAGGACGCACCGGTTCTTTGGGACAGCGCACGGCGTATCATTGACAACACTTCCGGCAAGGGCTTGTTTATCTTCACTGGTTCAGCTGTGCCGCCGGCCAATGCTACCAGCCACAGCGGAACAGGCAGGTTTACTCGCCTGCGAATGCGCCCAATGTCGCTGTTTGAATCAGGTGATTCCACAGGGACAGTTAGCCTTAACTGCCTATTCGAGGGGGTAATCATTGACCCGGATAATTCGCCCTCTGAGATGAGCTTTGAGAAGATTGTTCACCTGATTTGCCGTGGCGGTTGGCCAGGTAGCCTCGAGTTGTCAGAAGCAGATGCGCTCCATGTGCCTTTTGCCTATCTTGACCAAGTGGCGCATTCAGACCTTTCACGGGCTACTGGTACAAGACGTTCGTATGGCAGGGTGATGGCACTGATTAGGGCGCTGGCTCGCCATACGGCTACGCAGGCTAGCCTGGAAACTGTTAGGGCAGACATGATTGCCCAAGCTCGCCAACATGACATGATGGCCAGGTCAACCATGGCTGAGTATCTTGAAGACCTAAAACGTGTTTTTGTAGTTGATGATTTACCATCTTGGCGTTACTCAATCCGTTCACGTTCCCAGGTGTATGCCAAGCCCAAACGGCACCTCGCTGATCCATCCTTGGCAGTCGCAGCGCTGGAAGCAACGCCAGAGCAATTGTTAGCTGATCCGGCAACCACTGGTTTTCTTTTTGAATCATTATGCGTCCGTGACCTGCGCGCTTACGCCGAGTCACAAGGCGGTAGTGTCTGCCATTACCGCGATAACCATAACCTTGAAGCAGACGCCATTGTTACGGATGGTCAAGGCGCATGGGGTGCTGTCGAAATCAAACTCGGACGGCATCAAATCAACCAGGCAGCCCGCACATTATTACGTCTCAAAGACAAACTTGTTGAAACCACCACCGCTCCCGCCTTTCTAGCTGTTCTTACCGCATCAGGCGGCATTGCACACACTCGTGAAGACGGGGTTCACGTAGTACCCATCGACTGCTTAGGGCCATGACAGTTGTTATCCAGGGCTGTTGGCGCTACAGCCGACGCCCCTGGTGGTGACGCCAACCAGTTGCCACTGTCCGTTGGCCAACGCTAAGTTGGGGCCACCGCTATCACCATTGCATGTTGCATTAGGTTCACCAGGCGCCGGTCGGGCACAGATGATCGATGCTTCAGCCGTCATGCCACACTCAGTCGGATTCTTTGCATAATTGGTGATCCTGCGGTAGGAACGATCCACCAACGCCTGAGAGAACTCGGTAGTAGCTGCCGTTGATGTGATAGTTGATCTGGGCACCCAGCACGCGCTGTTTGCCGTCTGGCTGATCAATTACGCCAAGCAATATGTTGGCGCTACCCAAAGGTGGAATAGTCGCTCCAGCTAAAGGTATGCGCTGCTTCCAAAACTCCAATTGTTTAGCACTGAGGCCATCGTCAACGGGCGGCAGTTCAGAACCACCGCCATACACATTAGTCTGGTCATCAGACAGTGGGATGATATAACTTTCCTGGAGGCGAACGCTGTCTGCCTCAAGCAACTGCACCGAATCAAGAATCACAGATGACCGCGGGTCAGTGTTCTTGATAACTTCCCATCCGATCCCACGACTATGCTCAGCAGTGGCTGGACACATCTCAAACATGATTGATTCCAGTTCGTCAGTGCCCGCTTCCAAAGGTCCGCCATCGATGGGCGAACCAGCACAAGCGGCAACAGACACAAGCAATAACAAGCTCGCCAATGCTGTGGCAAATCGCCTGGTCGCGCTAGCATAGGTAATAGTTATTGCGTGTTCGTACACACACATGACATTTCCTTCCAATGAAATCTAACTAAACAACGGTCAAGACAAGCGTTCAGCTTTTGTTGGGGGTTTGAGCATGCTGGAGAGCCCCGCCGAAAAGAGCTGCTGTTGGCTGGTCTTTCCGAACAACATTTTCGTAGAGCAGACAACAGCAGCAATGCTGAGTAAGCGTTCAGTCGGGATTGGGTTCTGCGCAAGACTCATCGCCTAACGGGAAAAATTCAGCGCCAACCCCGGAGATGGCTCGGTAGTAGCTGCCATTGAAGTGATAGTTAATCTGGGCACCGAGTACTCGCCGTTTGCCAACAGGTTCATCAACCACACCAAGCAACATGTTGGCGCTACCCAAAGGTGGAATAGTGGCTCCAGCTAAAGGTATGCGCCGCTTCCAAAGATCTAACTGCTCGGGGCTGAGATCGTCGTTTATGGGCGGCACTTGAAAACCGCCACCATACACATCAATCTTGTCAGTGAGTGGCATTATGTAGCTATCCCTCAACCACACGCCGTCTGCTTCTAGCAACTGAACTGAATCAAGAACCAGAGAGGATTGGGAATTTGTGTTCTTCAAGACAGCAACGCCAATTCCACGGCTGTACTCAGCAGTCGCTGGACACATTATGAACATAGCTGCTTCTAGCTCAGTTAGACCTGTGGTCAATGGCCCGCCATCAACGGGAGTACCCGTACAGGCGGCAACAGTGACAAGCGAGCACAAACCCACCAACGCTGCAAAAAAGCGCCGCCACTTGCTGATTGCATATTCTGTGGGAGCGTGGGAGTGTTGATTTCGCATCAAGTTTCGGACAGTCATTTAGCCGCCTTCGCAACTAATGCACCAGAGTTATTATCCAACCCCGGTTTTCCTGTAGTGCCGCAAAGTTGGAATTTTGTAACTTTTGACCCTGGCCTTGTTCTGTAATCGACATATAAACCACTTGTCCGTCCGGCCATGTTGGAAAGGTTCGCTTTGAATCCCCATGCTTTCAGGTCGGCTCCTTCAGTGAACGTGCTACCTTCACGCGTCTTTAAAACAATTGCTTTTGTCACAGGAACGCAATGTGTGGCTGATGGTGTTGACCAGCCATCTCGTTCATCTGCGCCATAAATGGCACCGGAAGGGCGCATCTGGAACCCATTACCACTGTCAAGCCACTTGTCGAGGCTGTCTGCGTAGCACATGTAGTACCATTTGTAATACTGTGTGATGCGATAAAATTTGCTTGAAAACTTACCATATTTCGTGTTGAAAATGTACGTGGCGCTCGATTTCATTTTCGTTTTGCCAGTTTGTTTCAAACTTCCGCCCCACCGGTTGCCTTTAATGTCCAAGCCAGCCCCCACACCTACTGTTGACACTTCACCAGAGCTGTATTTAGTGTATGCCTGAACATCTGGAGTGGTTGACGCCAAGTGTTCAAACTGGCTCCACACATCGTAAGGTCCGACTGCTTTGCGCCAATCACAAATGGGGATT
>JAIRPS010000081.1 GCA_031256885.1 Bifidobacteriaceae bacterium
CTCTGCAGCAGTTGGCACAGCCACGTTGACGGCTAGTTTGGGCGAGCAGTCAGCTTCTACCACTCCAGCTAGTTTGGCTTTGCGTTGGGCTACTTTGCCTGATCCCGATGCTCAAAACTCCAGTTTTACACTCACTTCTGGCAATAAAGCTGCTGGTCAAAGCGATGATCCTCATCAGCTTACGGTGACTTTGCGTGATGCTAATAATCAGCCGTTAACTGACCAAGCTGCGCGGATTGCCGCAACGGCAGATGATGCTGCGGTGACGGCTTTCGTACATCTTGGTAATGGGGTTTACCGCGCTGATATCACCTCAGACACAGTTGGTGCAAAGACTGTGCGGGTGGCAGTTGGTTCGGTCAGCATTGATTCTGTTGACGGCCAAAAATTAGTCAATTTCAGTGCGGGCAAGGTGAGCCTTGAACAGTCAAGTGTGGCGGTGAGCAGTCATTTGGCGATGGTTGGTGGCGGCCAGCAGGTGGTGACTGTTCGCTTGCGGGATCAGGCTGGCAATCTGGTTGCCGGTTTGGCTGACGATTTGTCGGCTGGTCTGACGCCCAGTCAAAATGCCAGTGTCAGTAGTTTTAGCGAAACAGCCGAACCAGGTGTATACACTGCTGCTGTTACGGCAACGCGCGCGCGAAACTACACTGTGCGCACCACTTTGGCGGGCATAGGTGAGATACCAGCAGGGCAAAATAACGTCATCGCCCGCTTCACAGCGGCTGCACCTGACCTTGACCATAGCGAACTAACCGCCCTGACCAGCGGCGATAAACTGGCTGTGGCGGAGCAGCACACTGTTCAAGCAAGCATCCGCGACAAGTACGACAATCCGGTAACCGGCCAATTGGTCGTTTTCAGTGCCAGCCCGGCTTTAACTTTGCCCGATGACGGTGAGCAGTTGACCGATGATCAAGGCCACGCCACCCTCAACTTGAGCGCTCCGCTGGCGGGCTTGTTCCAGATCAGCGCCCATCTGGACAGTCCTGGTGATGTATTGGATAGTCCGCAGACTGTCAGTTTTGTGACTGGTCCGGTGGCTGGTGACCATTCCTTCTTCACGGTCAGTCAACGTGAGTCGCAAGCCGCTGACGGGAACCTCGGTTACCAAATTGTGCAAGTGTTCTTAGCGGACAGCCATGACGTTCCGGTCGACTCCCAGCAAGCTAACTTATCCGCCCAATTCACACCGACCACCGGGCCGGCCATCAGCGCTTTTACGGCAGATACGAGCCAAGGTGCCGGTTGGTACACCGCTAAGATCACCTCGACCAAAGCCGGTAGTTTCCAGGTTGGCTTGGCTGCCGGCAGTCAGATCATTGCTGAGCGCAACAACGTTCAGGCAGTGTTTGTGGCCGGGCCCAGCGAACCGACATCTTCCCTGTTGACAGTTGATCAGTCTTTGCGCAAACTCGGTGAAACCGCTGTAGCCACTGTCACGGTTCATGACGCCCAAAACAACCCAGTGGCTGGTCAAGGTGTTGAACTTGCCGCTGATGATCCAGCACCGTTGGGTGGTCCGGCCTATTTGCGCGCTGCCACCAACAGTCAGGGACGTGCCGTCTTCCAGTTGACCAGTCAGCAAGCTGGCAGTTTCACCGTGACCGCCGGGCTGTTGACTGGCGGGCCGACTGCTGAACCGGTGGAACCAACCAGTGGTGTCACCATCACCTGGTATGAGGCGGTCCCGGCAGCGGCTTCCTTCTTCCGCCTGCCCGAAACCAGCCAGCCGGCTAATGGTTCAGCTAAGCAAATAATTGAGATTTACCTCGAAGATGCACACGCTCAGGCAATCAGTGGCGCGGCAGCTAATTTGAGCGTGCAGGCCAGCCCGACACCTGGGCAAGCCAGCCCAGTCGGCGCGGCAACCTGGGTTTTGTCACAGGTCAAACCAGCGGACGGGCTGGGCGATGGCTGGTATCAGGCAGAGATGACCTCAACCTATGCGGCCCAGTTTGGCATTGTGGTGAAATATGGCAGCCAGGCTTTGGCGGCTGATCCGCCGGAACGCAGCACTGTCACTTTTACGGCAGGGCCGCTTGATTTAGCTAACTCATTCTTCACTGTTGGAACAGGCCGCAAAACAGCTGATGGTAGTGATTGGCAGTTGGTTACCACCAGTTTGCGTGACCAATATGGCAACAGCATCAGCGGCTTGCTGCCCTTGGTGAAGTCGACGAATAATGATTCTGACTTGGCTAAGCAAGCTGACGGTGAAAGCGGTGGGGTGTATAGCACGAAACTGACAACGACGCGCGCTGGGCGCTACACCATTGCGGTGTATGTTGATACTGGTTCGGCAGAAGAACCAGTACCTTTGCAAGGCAACCGGGTGGCTGAATTTGTGGCTGGTGCCGCTTGCTTAGCTAAGTCAAGCTTGCAGTTCACACCACTAAACAGCGGTGCCAGCGCGCCGCTGCCGGTGGGGCTTGACCAAGCTGACGGTTATGACTTGCAAATATCGGTGCGCGACTGCGCAGACAACCCTGTAAGCGGTGCCAATCTGGCCGTTGCTAGCGACCCCACACTTGACCCGCCACTTGACCCAGCTGATAGCCTGCTGGTCAGCGATTCCAATGGTCAGGCGAACCTGCCGCTGCGTTCACGCAAACCAGGCACACACAATGTCACTGTCACTGTAAACACCCAAATTGAGACGCTCAGCGGACAAGTTGAGTTTGTGACCGGGCCGGTTAGCACAGCGCATTCCGATTTCACGGTCAGTAACACAGCTAATCAACCAGCCAATGGTTCGGCTTTCCAAACCGTGAACTTGCGTTTGCGTGATGCATATGACAATCCGGTGAATCTGCCAACCAGTGATTTGCACTTGACCAGCGCCCCAGCGCTGGCCGCGCCCTGGGATGAACTAGGCAATGGTGTATATGAAGCCAAGTTGACTGCCACTCAGGCAGGGCAGCATCCGATCAGCGTGACGGTAACCGAGAGTCAACTGAGTTTGCCGCTGCGTCTGGGCGGTCATGGCACAGCTGATTTTGTGGCAGCGGCGGTTGCATTGGATCAATCGACTTTACAAGTTGATCAGACCAGTGTGACAGTTGGGCAAACCGTCGAAGCAACCGTTACTTTGCGCGATAATCAGGGCAATTTGGTGCCAGATCAGGCAGTTAGCTTGCGTTTAACCCCTGCTTCCAGCCCGGTTGACGGTAGCGGAGTGCAAACCACCGGAACAAGCGGCGCAGCCTTAGGCGTGGCCCAGTTCAGTTTCAGCAGTGAAGTTTCTGGTGATTATGTGGTGGCAGCAGAAGTTGATGGCTCGCCAGTCACTGATTCACCAATCACCGTCACATTCTTGGCGGGGGCACCGGCCACTGCTTCTTTGACACGCACTTCGGCAACTGAAGTTGTGGCCGCCGGCAGTGATGTAGCCCATAGTGGCCAACTGACTGTTTTGGATCGCTTTGGCAACCCGGTAGTGGGGCAGGCAGTGCGGTTTACCACCAGCGGCATCAGCGGCTTGAATCTTGACCCGCCTGACTCTAACGCCACCACTGATTCAGCAGGTCATGCCAATATTTCTGCCAAGTCCAACAAGGTTGGCAGTGCCCAGTTGAGCGCTAGTTTACCTGGCCTATCTTTAAGCGTCACGCCAGCTCAAATCACCTGGCGTTGGGCCACCATGGACAGCCCCGATCCAGCTCAGTCGGCCTACCAGCTAACCACCGGCACCAGGGTGGTTGGCCAGGTACTGAACTCGCACCAAATCACGGTGACGCTGCGTGATGAACACGGCATTGCCATGACTGAGGCAGCCCAGACAATCAGCGCAACAGCTGGTCAAGCAGTTGTTGGCAGCTTCAGCCATCAAGGCAACGGTGTGTACACCGCGCCGATTAACAGCCAGCGCGCCGGTCAGCAAACCGTTGAAGTGATTGCCGGCTCAGTCGTTTTAACGCCGGAAGATTCCACCACTGACACGGTTGAGTTTGTGGCAGGCCCAATTGATCTGAGCCGTAGCAGCTTCGCTGTCAGCAGCGGCGGACAAGCCGCTGACAATACTGCCGCCCATACTGTGACCATTGAACTACTTGACCAGTACAACAACCCAATTCTCGGTGCCGCCAGCCAATTGGCTGTCACTTTGGAACCGAGCCAAGGCGCAGCGGTGGCGGCTATCGCCGCAACCGCCACACCCGGCCAATACGCCACCACTATTACTGCCAGCACAGCCCGCAATTACTTGGTGCACGTGACAGCCAGTCAAGCTGACGAACTGCTACCCGGTAACAACAACCAGATTGCCCGTTTCATCGCGGACGCTGTGGACCTAGCGCACAGCCAGATCAAAGCCCTAACCAGCGGTGATAAGTTGGTGAGCAGTGAGCAGCATACGGTTCAAGCAGTCATCCGTGACCAACATGACAACCCAGTACCCACTGTTTTGGTGACGTTTACTGCCAGCCCAACGCTTGACCTGCCGAATGTTGGCCAAGTTTGGACTGATGCCAACGGTCAAGCCACCTTGAGCTTCACCACCGCTGAACCCGGCAGCTACACCATAACCGCTGCGGTGAGCGACGGCAGCGTACCCGGTGAGGTAACCGTCAGCTTTGTGGTTGGTCAGTTGACCGCCGCCAACTCTTACTTCACGGTCAGTCAACATCCTGGCCAGGTAGCTGATGCCAATACTGGCAGCCAAATGATTGATGTTTTCCTGAGCGATCTGCAAGGTGCGCCAATTAATGGTTTAGCCAGCACAATCATTGCAACATTTGATCCGCCTACCGGGCCAGTTCTTGGGTCTTTCAGCCCCGACAGCGCTCATGGTGCAGGCTGGTATCAGGCAACCATCAAATCAAACAAGCCCGGCAGTTTCACCATTGCGGTGACCGCTAATCAGATTGTTTTAACCAGCCGCACCAACGACCAGGCCGTATTTGTGGCAGGCCCCGCCTCGCCAAGCGATTCGACATTGGTGGTTGACCAAACTGAACGGCAACTTGGGCAAAGCGCCACCGCCACAGTCAGCGTTTATGACACTGCCGGCAATCCGGTGGCTGGCCAGCTAGTTGAACTGTCGGTTGAGCCGGCGCTTGATGGGGTTAGCACACTGCGACGCATCAGCAATTCAGCTGGTCAAGCTGTCTTTTCGCTGAGCACTGAACAGGCTGGCGATTATCTGGTCAAAGCTGGTTTGGTGTTTGGCGAGGCAGCGCCGCAAGAGGTTAGTCAATCGGGTATTAGCATCACCTGGTACAACCCAGCGCCGGCTGGCACTTCTTTCTACCGGGTTCCCACCCAGGCTGTATCGGTTGATCAACCAGAAGGTCAAAGCATTGCTATTTACTTAGAAGATTCGCGCGGTCAAGCGGTGGACGGTTGGGGTGGCCACATCACTGTTCAAGCCACCCCGGCCGCTGACGCCCCCACCCAACCCAGCGGCACATCCTGGAGCACTGATCCGGTAGCCAGACCATTAGATGCCCAGCCGGGCTGGTACCAAGTCACCATGACATCCACCTATGCTGCTGTCTTTGACCTGATTGTACGGGTTGATGGCACAGCCATTGCGCCTGAACAAGATGGTCAAAACCAGGTGGAGTTCACCGCCGGTGCTCTGGACATCACCAACTCTGATTTCACTGTCAGCGCCACCGCCAGTGTGCCGGCTGACGGTACTTCTAGCCAAACAGTCACCGTGCGTTTGCGTGACGCACACGGTAATGCGGTCAGCCGTCCCCTGACAGAGTTGACTGTCCAAGCACCACCAGCCACTGCGGGAGCTTGGTCACACGATGCCGATCAGCTTTACCGACTCCCGCTAACTGCCACAGTGGCTGGTCAACATACTGTGGCTGTTGCAGTGTCAGGTCAGAATCTGGCCTTGCGCAACGGCGGCCATGGTACCGCCGATTTTGTCAACCAACCGGGTAGCGCCAGCAATTCACAGTTGACGCTTCTGCGCAGCAGTCAAACCGCTGGTGGGCCGGTGGCAGCTCAGGTGATTGTGCTTGATCAAAACGGTAATCCGGTAGCCGGTCAACTGGTTCGCTTATGGCTGACACCGCAAGCAGAACCAGCTTTGGGTGGTGCCGCAGGTCAAATCACTGCCGTATCTAATGCCCAAGGTCAAGCTAGTTTCAGTTTCACTAGCCAACGCGCCGGCAGCTATGAGGTGCGGGCAGCTTTGGGCACCGCTGGTGATCAAGTCCAAAACAGTCCGGCTGCTTTGACCATCACTGCTGGCCCAGCTAGCAATGCCAGTTTGAGCCGGCTCAGCCCGGTTGAAGTACTGCCTGCTGGTGGCACAACACCACACCAAGCCTTGGTCAGCCTGACCGACCAGTACGGCAATCCGGTTGCTGGGCAAACCGTCAGTTTCAACACTGCTGGCATAACTGGTTTAACGCTCACCCCAACTGATGCTCAGGTAGTTAGCGACCAAACCGGTCAAGCGGTGTTGCAGTTACTGAGCGCTAAACCAGGCACTGCACAAATCTCTGCCAGTTTGTCAGGATCAACCACCCCAGTTACGCCTGCCTCAATTAGCCTCACCTGGGCAGTTGGCATACATCCTGATCCGGTCAAGTCCAGTTTCCAGTTAACCACTGGCCAAAAAACGGTTGGCCAAAGCCATCAAATCACTGTCACATTACTGGACGAAAACGGCCAGTTAATGACTGGCCAGCAAGCCAGCATCATTGCTAGCATCCCTGACGCCACAGTTGGTCATTTCCAAGAAATTGCCGATGCCGTTTATCAAGCTGATATCACCGCCACCCGCGCTGGCGTCAAGACAGTAACAGTTACCGCCGGCATTACCACAATCAGTGCTGCTGGCAGCGATACAGTCACTTTCATTGCCGGGCCAGCTGCCTTAGCGCAGTCAAACTTCCTGGTCAGCGAGGGTAACCAGCCAGCTAACGGGGTTGGCGCGCATACGGTTACGGCAACTTTGCAAGACCGTTACGGCAACCCGGTAACTGGTCAAGCCAGTCAACTCAGCGCCTACCTTTCACCAGAAAATGGCGCATCAGTCGGCGCTTTTACTGACAATGCGGACGGCGCATATGTTGCTGAACTAACTGCCACAAAAGCCACTGCTTATACAGTGCGCGTGCTGTTGGACGGCACTGGTGAGTTATCTGCTGGTCTGAACAACGACATCGGGCATTTTATTGCCGCTGCTGGCGATCCGGCGCAAACTGTATTGAGTGTCAACCGCGAGCGCGCCACACTTGGCCAAAGCATCACCGCCACAGTCAAGGTGACTGACGCTCATGGCAACCTGGCAGCCGGGCAGCTTGTCCGGTTGTGGACTGAACCAAGCAGCGCGCTGGGGGGTCTGCCATATTTGCAACAACCTGCTAATGCTGACGGTCAAGCTGTTTTCAGTTTGACTTCGCCTTCTGCTGGAGATTTTGTGGTGCATGCCAGTTTGGTGTTGGCGGGCGGAACACTTGAACCAATTAGTAACTCAGGTGACATTACGGTCAGTTGGTTGGGTGACCAGCCGGATCAGTCAAATAGCTATTTTGAAATTCCGGTAACCAACGCCACCGCTAATGGTTTAGCTGCTTTGAGTATCCGCATCTATTTGCAAAACCAGGCCGGTGAAGACTGGATGGGGCAAAGCGAAAAACTGGCTGTCAAAGCTACGCCATCGGTCAATGCGCCCAGTCAGCCACCGGGCACCACCTGGTCATTGGTCAATGCGCAAGCACCAATGTCAATTCCTGGACAACCAGGCTGGTACACCATTGACATGACATCCACCTATGCTGCTGATTTCACGATCAGCGTTACTTACAACGGCCAAACTGTCCAAGCCCAACCAACCGATGGCAATACTGTCACCTTTACACCGGGTGAGTTGGCTGCCAACCGTTCCAGTTTCACAGTGACTGGCGGCTCAGCCTTGGCCAACCAAACCGCCACACATACTCTCACCACTGAGTTACGTGACAATTTTGGCAACCTGCTGGGCGGTCAAACGCTACGCATTGCTGCTGCTAATAACAATTCTGACCTAGTTAAAGATGCTGTAGTTGAGCAGGCGGGTGTGTACCGCACAACGCTGCACACCGCAGTTGCCGGTGCCTACGCCATGCAAGTGTTTGTGGTGCTGCCAGGCGGTGGCGAACAAGTGTTGAATGGTCAAGGTAATACTGTGGCATTGTTCGGTGCGGGGCCGGCTTGTGAAAACAATTCAACGCTGACCATTACACCGCGCAAACCCAGCGCCAATGCGCCGCTGGCGGTTGGTTTAGCCGAATCTGACGGTTACAACCTCATCGCAGTATTGCGTGACTGCCTCGGCAACCCGGTCAGCGGTGCCAGCGTGCTGTTTACCGCTACACCAGCGGTCACGCCTGGTTTGAGCGCTCAAGATGGTGCCTTGGTAACCACCGGCGCCGCCGGCATAGCCCAAATACCTTTACGTTCCAGCAAAGCATCTGACCATCTCATCAAAGCGATTGTCGATGCCGATTTATTCACCCTGACTGGAACGGCCAGTTTTGTAGCCACCACCTTGTCGTTGAGCGCATCGTCTTTCACCGTTAGCGATACTTCCGGAGTTTTAGCTAACGGTGCTGGCGTGCAAACTGTCACGGTTAGCTTGCATGATCGTCTGGGCAACCCGGTGGCCGTAGATACCAGCGACCTTCATGTTGCCGCACCACCAGCCACCGCTGCTGCCTGGAGCAACCCCAGCTTAGGTGTGTATGAAGCCGAATTGTCTGCCACTAAAGCTGGTCATTTCCCGGTTGAAATCATTTTCAACGGGAATAGCGTGCCGCTCGCTCAAGGTGGTCATGGCACAGCCGACTTTGTTGCCGGGCCAGTTGACCTCGACAATTCCACACTGACTTTGGATCATGACAGCCGACCAGCCGGACAAAATGCTGTGGCCACAGTCAAGCTTCTGGACAAGTTCAACAATCCAATAGCTGGGCGGTTGGTTAAAGTTTGGTTAGACCCCAACGCCACGCCAATGCTCGGTGAAGGCCTTGGATATCTCACCGGCACCACTGACACTGCTGGTCAAGTCAAATTGGCCTTTACTTCAACGGTTGCCGCTGACCATCAGGTTCATGCTGCCGTCAACGCCACCGGTGAGGAAGTCAGCGGCAGCCCCACCAGTCTCAGTTTCACTGGTCTACCACCAGGTTCTGGTGATCTTGGTCAATCCAGCTTCTCCGTCACCGGTCAAACCAAAGTGGCTAACGGCAGTGAACAACATGAGGTCACCATTAATTTGCGTGACCAGCTTGGTTTGCCAGTCAGTAATGCTGCCAGTGAATTGGCGGTGCGGCTTGAGCCCAGTCAAGGTGCCCAAGTTACCGCTGTACAGGCAGGCAGCACCGCTGGCGAATATGTTGCCCAAATCAGTGCCACCAAAGCGCAAAACTACTTGGTGCATGTTTCTGGTGACGGGCTGGGTGATCTTTCAGCTGGTGTGAACAATGCCGTAGCCCGTTTCAAGGCTGGCGCAGCTGATGCTGCACATAGTTTGCTCAGTGCTGTTACCACTGGTGAAAAACTTGCCACCATTGAGAATCACACTGTGCAAGTGTTGGCCAGGGATAGTTTTGATAACCCGATCGCTTCCCTGCCGGTGTTCTTCACCGTCACGCCGAACGTTAACTTGAGTGCCGATGGCGAAGTTTGGACCAACTCGCTTGGTTTAGCGGTACTCAGCTTCAGCGCGCCGTCTGCTGGAACCTACCAGGTCACAGCGGAAATTAGCGGTGGTATTGTGCCGGATGGTAACGTCAGCGTGACCTTTATAGCCGGTGCTATTGCCAGCGCTCAGTCCACTTTCTCAGTTAGTCAAAAAGCTGGTCAAGTGGCTGACGGCCTCACTGGTCAACAAACCATTGATGTTTTCCTGGCAGACGCTTCAGGCATACCGGTGACCGGCGCGGCTAACACTTTGCAAGCCGCCGCCAACCCAGCTTTGGGCATTAGTTTTGTCCAAACCGCCGGACAAGTTTTCACTGCCGATGCCGCTGCCGGGCCGGGGCATTACCAAGCGGTTGTCCGCTCCACCCAAGCAGGCTATTTCACCATTAGTGTGCGCGCTGGAAGCCTGGCTTTAGCAGTTGCCCCGGGATGGTCGGATCAGGCGATTTTTGTGGCGGGTGAAGGCTCAGCTGCCCAATCAAGTTTGGCAGTCAGCAGCAACCGTTTGATTGTTGGCCAGACCGCCGTTGCGACTGTGACAGTTCGTGACGCTAACGGTAATCCGGTAGTGGGACAGGTAGTTGAGCTG
This sequence comes from Bifidobacteriaceae bacterium, assembly GCA_031256885.1. The sequence continues at coordinate 10,241 of JAIRPS010000081.1, forward strand.
TCAACCAGCCCATCACAAGGTTTAGATACACCTTTGCGTCACAGTAGTGATTGGCAAGGTTTAGCCGTGTTTAACCTGAACAGCACGGTGGCCGGTGATTACGTGGTATCCGCCAGCTTGGTGCCGGCAGATGGTGGTGCGTTAGTGCCAGTCACCGATTCTGGTGAAATCACTGTCACCTGGTACTCCCCCGCAGTTGACCTTGATGATTCATATTTCCAGGTGCCCGCACAAGCCCAGCCAGCTAACGGCCTGAACACCCAACGGGTTGAGATTTATTTACAAAACCAAGGCGGCTCACCAATCAGTGGGCAGGCCACTAACCTCAAAGTGCAGGCAGTGCCGGTGCCTGGTTCACCGACCGCACCGGTTGGCAGTAGTTGGGATTTGGCTGAGCCAACTGTTGCCGTGCCAAGTGCTGGCCGCGCCGGCTGGTATGAGGTATCAATGCGTTCAACTTTTGCCGCCGAATTCACCATACTGGTTGACTTGTCTGGCACAACTATCAGTGCTCAGGCCGGCCAACCAACAACTGTCATTTTCACTGCTGGAACAGTTGACTGGACTGCTTCCTACTACACCGTTTCCAATGATTCAGCCAGCGCTAACGGCGAAGATTCGCAGACCGTCACCACACGTTTGGTGGACACTTTTGGCAATAATCTGACCGGGCAAACTTTACGGGTGACGGCAGCCAGCCAAAACAATCAGTTGGCGTACCAGCACCAAACACCGAGCAATGGGATTTACCAAAGCGCCATCACCAGCAACACCGCCGGCAGCTACGTTATGCAAGTTTTCTGGTTGAGTGGTAGCGGCGCGGAACGGGCTGTACCGTTGCGTGGCAACGGTTTGGCTGTGTTCACAGCCGGAGTCCCCTGTTTGGATTCTTCAACTTTCACAGTTGTGCCGCGATCTGGTAGCGCGCCGCGAGCAGTTGGTTTAGCCAACGATGACGGTTACGACCTGCGGGTTGAGCTACGCGACTGCTCCGCTAACACCAATCCGGTAAGCGGTGCCAGTGTGCTGTTCAGCACCAGCCCAGCGGTAATACCAGCCTTACAAACTGCTGATTCACTAGTGGTGACCGGTGCCAACGGTTTGGCGGTGCTACCTTTGCGTTCCACCTTGGCTGGCAGCTTTACCGTAACCGCTGATATCAACGCTGGCACGTTCACTATGCAAAGCACCACCAGTTTTGTGGCCGGCCTGCCAAACGCACGCACTTCCAGCCTTTCCGGTAGTGAAGCCACTAGTCGCCTAGCTGACGGCCAGCAACGTCACGAAGCCTTGGCTACGATCCGTGACATTTACGGTAATCCGATCGCTAACCAGTCGGTTTCTTTCCAAGTTACCGATCTTGGCAGCGTGGTGGAAACCGACCCAATCAACTACCTGACTAACTCTGCTGGTCAACTCACGGCATATTTGACTGCCAGTGGGCGTGCTGGTACCGCCCATGTCAGCGCCAGTTTTGATGCAGCCAATAGTTTTATTGCCGACACTGCCGGCAACCGTCGCGTGCTTGCTTTACAGTTCGTGGCTGACGCACCGCAGGCCGACAGGTCGGTGTTCTGGGGAGCTAATGATGTTAGGCCAATTGGTCAAGCGCACAGTGTTTGGGTGGAGCTATTCGACGCTCATGGCGTGGCCGCTCCTCTCCTCGACCTAAATGATTTAGCTGGTCAAGCCAGCGATGCCACAGTTAGTGCTTTCCGCCATGCGGGCGATGCTAACCGACCTTCGCTCTACCTAGCTGATGTCACCAGCACCAGCAGCGGTGTCAAACAGTTGACTGTCACTTTGCAAGGCGCACCTTTAACGGTCAAAGCTGGGGCTGGTGACACGGTGGAGTTTTCTGATCCAACCACCGAATACACACCACCGCCAACACCTAGCGCCACACCTACACCAACTCCGTCGGTGACGCCCAGCCCGACGCCGAGCGCCACGCCCACGCCATCGGCCACACCTAGCCCAACGCCGAGCGCCACGCCCACACCGTCGGTGACACCAACACCATCGGCTAGCCCAACGCCTACGCCATCAGCCACGCCCACGCCATCCGTAACACCCACGCCATCGGTCAGCCCATCGGCAACACCCACGCCATCGGCTAGCCCAACGCCAAGCGCCACACCCACACCATCAGCGTCACCAACGCCTAGCCCAACGCCGAGCGACACGCCCACGCCGTCGGCTAGCCCAACGCCATCGGCGACACCAACGCCAAGCGCCACACCCACACCCAGTCCGACACCACCAGCGCCACCTAGCCCAACGCCATCGCCCAGCCAAAGTTCGCAGCAACCCAAGCCGCAGGACCCAAGCGCCAAACCGAGCGACGGCAGTCAACTAACCGGGCGCGGTGAGCCGGGTGCCAGCATCATTGTCAAAGACAAGGACGGCAAGGTGATTGGTCAAACAGTGGTTGGCCCAGACGGCAATTGGACCACCGCGCTCAGCCCCAAACCGCAAGACGGCGAACTGGTAACTGTTGTGCAAGTACTCCCCAATGGAACACAATCCGAGGTCAAAGTGGTTATTGGTAAGATCAAGACCACCTTGTCAATCAGCCAGTTGCGCCGCGGCGAGCAACAAACCGCCTTCGTTTTCAACGCCCAACCAGCCGAGAAGCTGACGCTGTTACTGCATTCCGCCACAATCAACCTCGGTGAGGTAATGGCCGATGCAACCGGTAGAGCAACCTTTGTTTTTGCTGTTCCAGCTTCCGTGGAACTCGGTGAACACCGGGTTGAAGCGATTGGCGAAATATCCGGCACGGTTTACTCCAACTACTTCACAGTGGTGGATCAAACCAGCAGCGGTAGCTCAACGCCCAGCACCCCGGCTAGCCCCGGACAAACACCTACCTACACAAACCTGCCTGACACCGGCGTAGCCCGCGATCCCCGCCGAACTTTGCTGGCTGGCGGCTTTGCAGCGGTAGCCGGGTTTGCGGCAGTGCTGACTGCTTGGTACTGGCGTCGGCGCAAACTAGCGCGCCGCTGACCCAAGTGCGTGCATCAACCCGCGCGCGGTTTGTTTCTGTGAAACCCCGTTTGCCAGAAACAAACCGCGCCGGGTTGAATGACCACGCCAAGATCGGGCAGGCCCATACAAGGTTGGGCAACCGCGCGCAGAAAATGAGCGGTCTCGCTAGGATTTAGGTATGAGCAGAATCAAGGTAACCGGGCCGGTTGTTGAGCTGAATGGCGATGAGATGACCCGAATCATCTGGCAGATCATCAAGGAACGTCTGATCCTGCCGCATCTTGACCTTGACCTACATAC
>JAIRPS010000084.1 GCA_031256885.1 Bifidobacteriaceae bacterium
AACCAGTGACCCAACCGCTACGCCGCCCAGCCAAACACCCACCGTCACCGAACCATCACCAGTGCGCCTGACGCTTGACTTCGCCAGCCAAATGGAATATGGCGACAGGTACAAGCAGCCCGGCAAACCCCTGAAACTGACAGTCCGTGTGGAGCCCGGCGGGTACTGGTATTCGACTGAGCCAACCGGCACGGTCACTGTGGTGGTTGGTGGAGTGTTGCAGGCGGACGGTAGCCGCCGTTCGCTCACCCTGGCTGATGCTGTGCCTGTACCGTACCGGGCTGATTTGACAGTCGAATTGCCGGCAGCCTTGTCTGAACTGGGGCGCACCTACCCGGTCAGCGCAACCTACAGTGGTGATCAGGTTTATGAACCAGCCACAGCTACTCTCAATGTGCTAACGCGAGCCCCAGCCAAGGCAACCATAAAAACCAAAGTTCTGGGGAAGAGCGGCAAAATTCGCGTAACCGTTCAATACAAAAAAGTACAAGGACGCTATCCATCAGGACGCACCACAATCAGTTTTGCTGGCAATTGTACAGGCAATGCTGTAATCAAAAAATTGGTTAAAGGTAAAGCCACTGTCACCACCGCGCGAGTTTGCCCCCAAGCGATTATCAGCGGGCACAAAGTTGGCATTTCAGTAATCTATCTCGGTTTGCCGAAGGGCCTTAGTGGATGTACGCATGAAACCGCCTGCTGGGACAAAAACTTTGCGGTTGACAACAAGCCGCAAACCACCACAGTCAAAAAGCTGCGAGTTGATATGGCCAAACAACGCCGCGCCATAGTCAAGAAAGCGAAATCCTATGTTGGCTGGAATGACATGTGCTGCGACGGGCTGGTTAGCGCGGTGCTGGAAGAAGTGGGATATAAAGGGTGGATGAGTGTGCGACGCGCCTGCGATTACGGTTACGACCACCACCGTAACGGTGCTGGCGTAATGCTGGTGTCTTTCCGTGAATTTGCTAAACAAGTGCCCGTGTCACAACGCAAACCAGGTGATATTCTGAGCTACGATAACCGTGGCCATGTGGCTATCTACATTGGCAACAACCAGGCAGTTCACGGTGGTTGGCCTTGCAAAAAAGTTGCGATCGCCACTGCTTTCCCCTCATGGAAAGGCACGCCAGAAGTATGGCGTTTGTTAGGTTGAACTCAACTGAGTTCAAGCAGCATCTTTGAGGCGTTGTGAAATCACTTGGGTAACACCGTCATCTTTCATGGTGACACCATATAAAGCATCAGCGATCTCCATGGTGCGCTTTTGATGAGTGATAATCAGAATCTGTGAGTTTTGCCGCAGCTCACCCACAATATCAAGCAGACGTGAAAGGTTAGTTTCATCAAGAGCTGCCTCCACTTCGTCAAGCACATAAAAAGGCGAAGGCCGCGCCAGGAAAATAGCAATCACAAAAGCGACAGCCACCAATGAACGCTCACCACCAGACAGCAAAGATAAGCGTTTAACAGACTTACCTGCCGGGCGCGCCTCAACATCAATGCCAGTGGTTAGAATATCATTCGGTTCGGTAGCAACAATGCGTCCCTCACCCCCGGGAAAAAGACGCGGAAAAACACGCTCAAAAGCTGCAGTAGTGTCCTTCAAAGCCGCGCTGAAAACTTGCTCAACCCGGGCATCAACCTCCCTAATAACCTCACGCACATCCGCCGCCGACTTCTTAATGTCAGCCAATTGATCTGTCAAAAAACGATGTCGCTCCTCCAAGGCGGCATATTCCTCCAAAGCCAAAGGATTGACCTTACCCAAGGTAGCCAAGGCACGTTCAGCGCGACGCAACTTGGCGGCCTGCTCCTGACGGTTATAGGGGACCGATTCGGCAGGCGGTGGGGCGTCATCGGCCAAAGCTGTGTCACTGGCGGGAAGTAAAGGAACCAGCTGATCGGGGCCAAACTCTGCCAACAAATCAGCCACCGACAAGCCAAGCTCTTCAATACAACGCTGCTCAAACTGCTCCAACTGGGCTTTTTGGGCCGCTAAAGCCAACTCGTCACGATGCGCCGCATCAGTTAAACGAGCCAGTTCAGCACCAGCTAGTTCAGCTTCTTGGCGGGCCTTAGTCAAACGTTGCTCACGTAGCGCATGCTCAGAATCAACCTGCTCGCGATGCTCAGTTGCTTGCACCAAAGCCTGACTGACCAACTCGTCCAAACGCACCGTGGCATCGGCCACAGTACTGGCTAAACGTGCCCCGGCGCGGCGACGCTCCGCCCGCAAAGCAGCTTCAGCGCGGGCAGCACGTTCGGCATCGGCAGCCTTTTCGGTAGCTTCCAAACGGGCCCGCAAAGCGCGTGCCCGCTCCTCGCAAGTGCGTGCAGCCAGACGCGCCTCAGTTTCAACCTGCCGAGCTTGCCGGGCTGCAGCCACCAACCGGTCACGCTCAGTTGGATCAGCTGCCACTTCGGGCTCATCTACCGGCCCACTTTCTAAATGGTCAGCTAGTTCAGTCAACTGCTGCGTGGCCGTAGCTAAGGCCGTATCAGCCTGGGCAATCGTCTTAGTGAGACGCTCAATTTCGGCTTGAGCTGAACGGGTTTGACCACCCAAGCGCCCCAACCGGTCAGCTACCGCACTGAACTGCGCATCTGATTCATGCAATTGCGCCAAAGTATGTTCAACCTGCTGGTTAGCGGTTTCCCGCTCAGCTTGTAAGCGGGCCAGCTCAAAGCGGCTGCGTTCCAAGGCTTGGTTAGCTTTATCAAGACATGTTTGGGCTTCATCATGGGCGGCTTGTAACTCAATCAATGATTGACCTTGCTGGGAACCGCCCTCCGCCCAAGTGTTTGACAACAAATCGCCAGCTTGTGAAACCACCGTCAACTGGGGATGCTGTTGGATCAAGCTGCGGGCTTGCGCCAACGATTCAACCAACACCACCTGTTCCAGCAGTTGGCTGATTCCGCTGATCAAATGTTTGGGCAATGTCACTACAGACAGCGCCCAACATGCGCCAGCCGGCAAAGCAATGTCAGGGGTCGGCTGAGGTTCTGGTGCAGTTTGGGCAATCATGAAAGTTGCCCGCCCTAACTGGTCAAGTCGGAGTTTACGAATCGCATCAACCGCGATATCAGCAGAATCGACAGCCACTGCGCCAGCAGCCCGCCCCAAAGCGGTCGCTAATGCCGCCTCCCAGCCTGCTTCAACCTCCACCATGGCTGCTAATGAACCGAGCAAACCAGGTATTTGATCGCTGCCCAGTAATGCGCCTGCGCCATCTTGCCGGGTCAAAGAAAGTTCTAAAGCTTCCAAACGGGCAGACCAGCTTGTTGCGGCGGTTTGTGCGTCATCGCGGTCAGCGCAAACCCGCTGATAGTCAGCGTCAATCACCGCTAAAGCCGCCACAGCTGCTTCATGGGCTGCATCAAGACCTTGCTCACCTTGCTCCACCCCAGCGATTTGGCCTTCTAATAAAGTGAACTCAAGGCGGGCGGCTTCTTCAGCGGCGGTCGCTTCGGCTAGGCGCTCGCGTAAACGATCAATTTCTTGTTGACGGGCTTGCACCGTGGAACGGGCGGCAGCTACCCGGCCAGCTTGGATGGCTTGCTGTTCACGTTGATCCGCTTGGCGGCGGTAAATCTCGGCTAACTGACGTTCAGCCTGTTCGGCGGCCTGCTCAGCTTCGAGGCGTTGCGCGGCTGCCTGTTCGGTTTGTTGACGTGCCTGCTCAGCTGCTAAATCTAAGTCGGTAACTTCTTGAAGTAGGCGCGCGGCGGTGGCGGCAAGTTCATCAGGATCGCTGCCGCGTGGTGCCGGTTCGGGTGCCCCCAATAGGCGAAGTCGTTCAGTGGCCAGTGCGGCGGTACCGCGTAAACGTTCACGCAAAGCAGATAGGCGGTACCACACCTCAGCGGCTGCCGATATTTCTGGTGCCGCAGCGGCGGCTTGCGCTTCATCGTTGGCAATCAGTTGGCGAGCTTTCGCTAAACGCTGCTGCGCAGCGTCGCGTTCTGCTTGTAAAGCTGCCTCGCTGGCTGCTTCGGCTGCCAGCTGGGTTTGCAGTTGGCTGATGTCATCAGCTAATAAGCGAGCTCGGGCATCGCGGG
>JAIRPS010000086.1 GCA_031256885.1 Bifidobacteriaceae bacterium
GCAATCGTTTTGGTGGCGGCACGGTGCGCCAAACGCTGTTGCGTTCCAGCCAAGCCGGCCCGGCCAACTGTCACCACGACAAGGCTGATCAACCGGGCGCTGGCTTGCTCAATGCTGGCCGCTTCGGTAATGGCCAGGCCAATCAGGTTGGCTAATAGCCAGGCTTGAACAACCACTAGCCCAGCCTTGGCAATACCTAAGCCGGCAGTGATAAACACGTAGTTGCGAGCAGAGTGCGCGTGACGCAACAACCGCCCGTCCATCGGTTTCATTGCACCAGTTTGGCAGACAGCGCCACTAGATTTGGCGGGTTAGCTGTTGGTGGGGCAGGTTTTAGCGACCACGTAAGGCTTTGCGGTCAATCTTCGGTGGCCTGGTTGGGTCAATTCCTTTGGGAATACCAATCGGCATGCTTGACAATGCTTTCAAACGTCGAATCACTACCGCAATTTCGGCTTTGCTGATGGCTGGCCGTAAACGTTGGATGGTCCGCGCCAGTTTACGTAACGGCACTTGACCGGCTTGATTACCGGTGCGTAAAACAACTACGGGCACGTCAGGGGCAACCCGGTTGATTTTGCGGCGTTCAGCCTCAACCAGTTTTTCCACCCGCGCTTCACTGCCTTGGGGTGCTTCGGCGACCAACACAACACCAGGACGGCCAACGCCCCGAAACACCATGGCGTGGCTGCGTTGATCAATCGCCACCGGGTCAGACTCGAATGTAAAACCACGCCTGATCTGCCCAATTGCCGCAGCGGAAGCGCCTTCTTGGCCTTCAATTTGGGCGTAGGCGGCTCGTTCGGCTCGCCGCAGCAGCACAAACAGTGCCGCAATCAAACCGGTAGGCAACCCCAAAGTGGCCATGTAAACCAAGTGGTTGCGCCAAACCAGCAGTCCAAACAGCGAAAATACGACGATGACGCCAAACAGGATGAGCAGTAGGCGTAGCCAAATCAGTGGCTCGGCCTTGCGAGTCATTTTGTAGACTTGCCAAATTTGCTTGTACCAGGGGGTTTTCCCAGCTTTCCGGGCGCGTTTGGCAGCTTTGCGCGCTGCCCGTCCGGTTAGTTCGGCAGGTTCATCGTTCTTAGGTGCGTTACGAGCCACAGGCCCGCATCTTAGCAAGCTCTGGCAGTCTTAGCTAAGCGCCAGGCCATCAGCCAGGTAGTTTAGGAAAGCGGCTGCATCATTCGGCGAAACCAGGCCAGGGGCGTACAGCAGCGTTAGTGGCAGGATGGAACGAATCGCAATGGCTGGTTCGCCTTGCTCAGTCGGTAGCACCACTGGGCGTTGTTGAATAGCCCCGACACTGAGCGCTGCGGTTTGGTGAGCGGCTAGGCCAGGCAACGATAACCAGATTGGTTTACCAGGGTTGGTGGTGATTGTGAAGTTAGCGCCGGTTAGCTGGTCGGGGGCGATTGTGCCAGCGTTGAGTCGTTGTTCCACAGCACTCAGTTGGCTGATAATGGCAGGTAAATCAAGCTGGTCAGCTTGGTGTATAACCGGTTGGGCTGAGCCGAAGCTGGAAGATAAGCTAATTGCCAAATTGATTGGCTGATTTGGTTGCTGAAGCAAACTGCTGTACCGGGCCAGCGCCTGGGCGGTGGCCCAGATCACTTGAGCAGTAACGTTTTGCGGTAAGGCTGCCTCAGCCAGTGGGGGCAGGTTTTTGACTAGGGCGGTGACATCAACATCGGCGAGCAGCAACCCAAATGTTGCACCGGCTGGTGCGCTGGTTGGCGGTTGGCTAGCCGCCACCACTGCGGTGGGGTTGGTCGATGGCGGAGTTTGCGGCAGCGCACCGCTTGGTGGGGGAGTTTGTGGCTGCGCACCGCTTGGTGGGGGAGTTTGCGGCAGCGCACCACTTGATGGCTGTGGTAAACGAGTCTGGCCGGCCTCGGCAACCAGTAGGGCGACATCGGACTGGCGAATCCGCCCGCCTGGCCCACTGCCGCGCACGCTGGCTAAATCAATGCCATGCTGTTTCGCTAAACGACGCACCAGGGGAGTGATGTATGCAGCGGCTGGGGGGGTGGCCGGCAGCGCCGGCGTGTGGGGGGTGGCCGGCAGCGCCGGCGCTGGGGCTTGAAGGCTGGGCGAGGCAACCGCTTGAGCTGCGGTAGCGGCTGAAGCAGGCGAAAACGGCCTGATTGACTGGGCGGGACTGCTTGGCGGAATTGGCCAACTTGGTGCAGCGGCTGGTTCAGCGTTTGGTTCGGCGCTTGGTTTAGCGGCTGGTTCAGCGTTTGGTTCAACAACTGGCCGGCTGGCAGTTAATGGCGGATTGCTGAGATCATCTGGTTTGGCGGTCACGCTGGTTGCTGCGCTGGCTGCCGCATCAACCTCCGCCAAAACTTGACCAACCGCAACCACCTGATCTTCACCAGCCAAAATTGCTGTGAGCACACCCGCCACCGGGCTGGGCACCTCGGTGTCAACTTTGTCGGTGGAGATTTCAACCAGCGGCTCATCAACCGCAATCGTGTCACCGACTGCTTTCAACCAACGGGTAACAGTTCCCTCAGACACAGACTCGCCCAGGGTGGGCATGACGATTGGCTGCACCATCTTGTCTCTCCTTGAAATCCTAAGCGTGCGTATGCAAAGGCATTCCAGCCAAAGCTTGGGCAGCTTCACCAAACATTTCTGATTGCGTTGGATGCGCATGGATCAGCCCCGCCAGGTCACTGGGCTGGGCTTCCCAGTTAACCAGCAATTGGGCTTCGCCAACCAGTTCAGATACCCGCTGCCCAATCAAATGGACACCGACAATTGGGCCGTCCCGTAAAGCCACCAACTTGACCATGCCAGTGGCTCCAAGTGTTTGACTGCGCGCGTTAGCGCCAGCCGTTTGGGTTTCCACCAACACATCCCCAGGACTGTAGCTGGCCAGTGCCTGCGCTTCAGTTAAACCAACCGAAACAATCTCTGGATCGCCAAAAGTAACCCGCGGAATATTTGATTCCACCAGCGCCGGCACGCTGCGGCCAGCGATTCGTTCAGCCACCGCTAAGCCTTGGGCGAAACCGCGATGCGCCAACTGCAATCCTTTGGTGATGTCACCAACCGCCCAAAGCGTATTGCCGCTGCAACGCAACTGCTCATCCACCACCACATAGCCAGCCTGGTCAATTTGTGCGCCAGCTTCGGCTAGACCAATCGCTTCAGTATTGGGCGCCCGCCCCACCGCCATCAGCAGCAAATCAGCATCTAAAGCGGTGCCATCAGCCAAAACTGCGTGCACACCATGGTCGGAATCGGTGACTGAATCTAAACGCGCCGAGGTTTTGACAGTGATGCCGCGGCGTTTCAAACTGCGTGCCAAGGCTTGCGAAATGGCGGCATCTTCATTGCTGACCAGTTGGTCAAGCGCTTCAACAATCGTTACTTGAGCACCGAAGGAGCGCCACAGTGAAGCAAACTCCACACCAATCACTCCACCGCCTAAAACGATTGCTGACCTGGGAATCCATTCCAACCTAAGGGCTTGGTCGCTGGTGATGACATGCCCGGCGATTGGTAAATCCGGCAAAGTTTTGGGCCGTGAACCGGTTGCCACAACAACATGACGTCCACTCAAGCGCTGTTCGCCAACCACCACCGTATTGCTGCCAGCCAACTGGCCAACCCCATAAACCACGGTAATGCCGCGCGCGTTGATTAAACCGGTCAAGCCGCGATGCAAACGGGCAACCACACCGTCACGGTGGGCAGCAATTTTGGCAATGTCAAAACCAGTCAAACTGGCTTGAACCCCCACAGCAGCCGCCTCACGCACCAGGTCAGCGACCTCAGCACTGTGCAGCATTGCTTTGGTTGGCACACAGCCGCGATGCAGGCAGGTGCCGCCAACTTTCTGCGCCTCAACCAGCGCAACGTTTAAACCAAGTTGGGCAGCGCGCAACGCAGTGGCGTATCCACCGCTGCCCGCTCCCAGAATCACAACATCATAGGTAGTGGCAGTTGACATGGCTGTCAGGCTCCCTTCGGACCAAACTCAATGCAACTATCCTGGCACGCCGCAGTGCAAACACCTAACCGACAGGCCAAGCCGGAAGTCTGCTGGACGCGGCATGGTCCACCCTTGGCAGTTGACGGACAGCCAGTAACCTTATGTCATGGCTCTATTTAGGCGACGTGCTCCGCGCAAAGCAGCTGCACCGGTTGAACGCAGCCAAATCAACGAACATTTAGCTAATTTCGCCAGCAGCCGTCTGGGCGTGGAGGCATATATTGAGCCTGCCACTAACATCACCCCAACTACTGTTTTGCTGATTGCAACCACTGGGGAGTGGACGCGCCGCCCGGTTGCTAGTCCGGCTGCCGCCCGCCAATTAGCAGCCAAACTTGGCTTACCGGTTTACGATGTCAACTTCACCGGCTACCCACCGCGCATGCGCCAATGGGATCAAGCTAATCGTGGCCGGGTAGCCCCGCCACCCGGCTGAAATGTATAAGGA
>JAIRPS010000106.1 GCA_031256885.1 Bifidobacteriaceae bacterium
TTTTGGGAAGCGAAGTAACTAACCCTGATGTTGATATTGATCAGGTGCGTACTCATGTTGGCATGGTTTTCCAATCTTTCAACCTGTTTGGCCACAAAACTGTGCTGGGTAATCTCATGTTGGCGCAGCAGGCAGTGTTGAAACGTTCCAAAACCGAAGCGCAGCAGATCGCTTTACGGCACCTGCAACAGGTTGGTCTGGCTGACCGGGCAACCTCATACCCCAATCAGCTTTCTGGTGGGCAACAGCAGCGCGTGGCGATTGCACGAGCTTTAGCAATGGACCCGCTGCTGATGCTGTTTGATGAACCAACCTCAGCGCTTGACCCGGAACTGGTTGGTGACGTTCTGGCAGTGATGCGCGACTTGGCGCAAGCTGGCATGACCATGATGGTGGTCACCCATGAGATGGCCTTTGCCCGTGAAGTTGGCGACCGTGTGGTTTTCATGGACAACGGGGTGATTGTTGAACAAGGTCCCGCCGCGCAGGTGATTGGTGCCCCACAAACCGACCGCGCCAAGCTATTTCTGCACCGCGTACTGCACCCCACCCAGGTTGATGATTCCGAGCTTGGTGCCACCGAACCGCTTGATCCAGTACTTGACCGCGCCGAATGGGAAGCCTTACAGGCAGCAACCAACCCATAAGCAGACAAACCTCACAAGGACCATTCGCAGAAAGTTGGGCTAGTGGGCAACAACCAACCCACAGCCAAACTTCACAGCGTCTGCGAATGGTTGCCAATGCGCGTGATTGTCCCATTCGGTATGTACCATAGGGCACCAGCTTGATCACGGAGCGTAGTGACCCTCAGCGAAACATGCACCACTGTGCCAACTGCTGGGCCAATATCAATCTCGTCACCAATCCCAAATTGGTCTTCCAGAATCATAAACAATCCGGCAATCCAGTCTTTGATCAGCGATTGGGCACCTAAACCAAAACCGACACCGGCCACTCCCAATGATGTCACCAACACTGCCACATTGACGCCCAACCGTTCCAAAACCAGCACTCCGGCAATCACCCAAACAATCACCGTGGTAACCGAGTTGAGCACTGTGCGGGCGGTGTGGGCGCGGGTAGCTAAGCGTTGACGCGCCGCTAGGCCAGGCTCAGCCGGTCGCTCCTCTGCCTGGCTGGTTTGGGCAGAACCGCCAGCCGGTCGCTCGTCCACCTGGCTGGTTTTGGCAATGCGACCAACCAACCGCGCCACCACATGGTGTATAACAGCTACTGTGATTACCGCCGCCACAATGATCAGCACAATTTGTAGCGGCCTACCCACCAGCCATTGCAACCAGTTAGGCCAGTTAGCTGTCATGGCTGCCCAATCGCCCGGCAAGCGGTCAGGCCAGTTAGCTGGCAAATCCCCCGCCTGCACGGTCAATAAACCGGTTACGCTGCCAAACCAAACTGTTGTTTGGGTCACCAAACTCACACACATCACCAGGCAAGGTTAGCCAACCCAAGCGGTTGATTGGCGTAGTTTGCTTGACCAAACCAGCCAGCGCTTGACCATATCGCCGCAAAACGTGGCAAGATCAACCCATGACCTTGTCGCCCAATCTGCGCCGTCTAGCTGAAGCGCACGGACTCATCACCCAGTTCACCGATGGCGACGATCAGGAACGCAGCATCAGCCGCAGTACCGCCATCGCCGTTTTGAAAGCTCTCGATGTTGATGCCACCACCCCCGCTAGCTTGGCTAAAGCCCTGACTGAAGTTGACCGCCGCGACTGGCTTCAACCATTACCGCCAGTGGTGGTTGCCCGTCAAGGAACTGCTGTTGAACTGCCAGTTTGCTGGCCTGATGATGATTCCGCCGGTGCGCGCTGTTGGGTCGAATTAGATGACGATCCGTTGCTTGGTGGCAGCGGCGGCCTGTGGCAGTTAACCCGGCTAAGCCACCCCGAACCGACCCGGCAAATCGATGGAATCACGGTCAGGCGGCTGACCTTCCAAATCCCCGGCGGGCTTCCCTTGGGCTGGCACACCATTGAAGCGGTTTCCGCTAAGGAACAAACTGCCAGTTGCCGCCTGGTGATTGTGCCGGTCAGTTTAGAAGTGCCAAGTAGTTTGACGCGGCGCCGCATTTGGGGTTTGATGACTCAGCTCTACGCCTCACGATCCAGCCGCAGTTGGGGTATTGGTGATTTTGCTGACCTAGCTGATCTGGCCTATTTGACTGGACATGAGCGCGGTGCCGATTTTATTTTGGTCAACCCCACACATGCTGGTCAGTTCGCTTCACCAATCACGCCTTCACCCTATTTACCTTCATCGCGCGCCGTCCGCAATCCGCTTTATATTCGCCCCGAGTTGATCACTGAGTTTGCTTATGCTGACAATGTAGTCACTCAGCAGGTGCGTAACCTGGCTGATCAAGCAGCGCTTGACAATCACCGAAGTGACCGGGTGGACCGTGACCGTGTCTGGTTGTTGAAATCGCAGGCTTTGGAAACAATCTACCGTTTGCCGCGCACTTGCGCCCGGCAAGCTGCTTTCACTGCTTTCAAAACCGCCGGCGGTATTGATTTGAAAAAGTTTGCCCTGTTCAATGTTTTAGAGGAATTGGGTCAAACGCCTCCGAAAATCCATGGGCAAGCCGCCGATGATCAGGCGCTCGGCCAGGTGTTAAGCGCTGCTTTGCAACAGCACGCTGACCGGGTTGATTTTCACTGTTGGTTACAGTGGATTGCTGACGAACAACTCGCTGAAGCACAGCGCAGCGCTAAAGCCGCCGGCATGCATTTAGGTTTGATGGCTGACCTGGCTGTTGGCGTACATCCGAGCGGTGCTGACGCTTGGGCTTTGGCGGACGTGTTAGCTGGTGGGGTGACGGTTGGTGCGCCACCGGATAGTTTCAACCAGCAAGGTCAAGACTGGTCACAGCCACCTTGGCGACCTGACCGTCTAGCTGCGGCCGGTTATGCGCCGTATCGCACAATGATTCGCACAGTGTTGAAGCATGCTGGCGCTATTCGCATTGATCATATTCTCGGCCTATTCCGCCTTTGGTGGATCCCAGCCGGTGCTAAACCAACCGACGGTTGCTATGTCCGCTTTGACCATGAAGCAATGGTGGGCATTGTCGCTTTGGAAGCGAAACGAGTTGGCGCAATGGTGGTTGGCGAAGATCTCGGCGTGGTTGAACCGTGGGTGCATGAATACCTGCCGGAGCGCGGCATTCTTGGTTCCAATGTTTTGTGGTTTGAACGCGACGATGACGGTAAAACACCGCGCGCTCCACAGTGGTACCGCCGTCACGCCCTGACCACTGTGACAGTCCATGATTTACCACCCACACCGGCCTACCTAATGGGTGAGCATGTCAAGCTGCGTGACCGTTTAGGGCTGCTGACCAAACCGTTAGCCGAGGAGCAAGCTGCCTGGCAAGCCGAACGTTCCGCCATTTTGGCATTACTGCGGCAAATTGGTTTAATTCCGGAGAGTCAAACTGAACCACCTGTTGACCAATTGGTATTGGCTTTGCACCGTTTTTTGCGTGCCACCCCATCATTACTAATTGGCGTGTCATTAGCCGATGCCGTTGGTGAACAACGCGCCCAAAATGTGCCAGGCACCAACAATCAGTACCCCAACTGGCGGGTTCCTTTGGCTGACCAGTTAGGCAATGTGGTATTGCTGGATGATTTGCTGAACAACCCGCATTTTCTGGCAGTGACTGCTGCCGTGTCCGGCCGGTGAAAACCAGCAACCCCGCTAATAGATGCCGCTAACTGTGAACCAAGCAATGTCCACCAAGCCCAGTTTGACCCTGACAGTGGTTGGTTGCTGCGGCTGCTTTGCCGGACCCGATTCACCAGCCTCCTCCTATCTGATCAGCCTAAATACGCCTGGACAGCGCCCCTGGAAGGTGGTGCTTGACCTTGGCTCGGGAGCCTTTGGCGCATTGCAGGCTTTGCTTGACCCGGCAGCCATTGACGCAATTGCGATCAGCCACCACCATGCTGATCATGCTGCCGATTTAGCTGGCCTGAAAGTTTATGCACGCCACAATCCGCAAGGCGCGCTACCGCCGATTCGTTTATTCGCCCCAGCCAAGGTGTTTGCTAAACAAGCGGACCAAACCGCCTTCAACTTGACCCCCTGGCAAGACAACCAGCCGGTTACGCTCGGCCCGCTGACATTGCTGCCCAGGCGCGTGCAGCACCCAGTCGAGGCTTACGGCATCGGCATTAGTTTTACACCAGACCAGCCAGCTGATTTGGTGTACACCGGCGATACCGATTTATGTCCAGCGATTGTGGAACTGGCTGGCGGTGCTCGCGTTCTTTTAGCGGATGCAACTTTCCGCGAAGGGGTTGATTTGGTTCGCGGCATCCATCTAACTGGACGACGAGCCGGTTTGCTGGCTGCCGAAGCCGGGGTTGGCCAATTGATTCTCACCCACCTGCCAGTTTGGCATGACCCAGCCGCCATTATTGCTGAAGCTGCCGCTGTTTTTGCTGGTCCCATCACTTTGGCAAAGCCCGGCCTCAGCCTGGTGATCCCTTCGGTTGACAGCTGAAACTGTCTGCCATTTGCTCCAAATGGCCACCGCTGTTCGCACCAAGCGGCTCAAAGCGGTAAGGTTTTTCCTCATGACGTGCGGGAACAACACTCCCTTTGAACGGTTCGATGGCCGTTCACCTGACCAACTGCGACCGGTTCGGATTGAACGTGGTTGGCAGCGCCATGCCGAGGGCAGTGCTCTGGTTGAGTTTGGCGACACTCGCGTACTGTGCGCCGCTACGTTCAGCGATGGCGTCCCACGATGGCGGCGCGGTAGCGGTGAAGGCTGGTTGAGCGCCGAATACGCAATGCTGCCCCGGGCAACCAATGACCGAACAGACCGTGAATCGGTGCGTGGTCGCATTGGCGGGCGCACCCATGAAATTTCCCGCCTGATTGGTCGTTCGCTGCGCGGCATCACTGATCTCAAAGCATTGGGTGAGTCCACCATTCTGGTTGATTGTGATGTTTTGCAGGCCGATGGCGGTACTCGCACAGCCGCGATCACTGGCGCTTACGTTGCCTTGGCTGAGGCGATTGCTTGGGCGCGGCAGCGCGGTTTGGTTTCGCCTAAACGCACCATTTTGACTGATTCGGTGGCGGCTGTTTCAGTTGGCTTGGTTGATGGCCAGGCTTTAGCTGATTTAGCTTATGTTGAGGATGTGCGGGCTGGTTGTGATATGAACGTGGTGGCAACTGGCCGTGGCCAATTTATTGAAGTCCAAGGCACTGCCGAGCATGGTGTTTTTGACCGTCAACAGCTTGATCAACTGCTTGACTTGGCGTTGCAAGGCACCAGCCAATTGGCTGCTATTCAGGCGCAATGTTTGGCGGATTTAGAGTTAGCAGCCCAGCCGGCAGCTGGTGACAGTGCTGGTCAGGCTGGTTGATGAGTAACGTGGCAAAGCTGGTGTTGGCTACCACCAACGCGCATAAGGTGCGTGAGGTCAATCAGATTCTGGCTGAGGTGCTGCCAATTCCCGAAGGTAGCATCATTAGTGCTGCCGCCTACAATCTGCCGCCGCTTGTTGAAAATGGTTTGACTTTTGCTGAGAATGCTTTGATCAAAGCGCGCGCTTTGGCTTCTGCCAGCCAGTTACCAGCCTTAGCTGATGATTCAGGTTTATGCGTGAGCGCTTTAGGTGGTGCTCCAGGCATCTTTTCGGCACGTTGGGCGGGGCGGCATGGCAATGACCAAGCCAATCTTGATTTGCTTTTGGATCAATTGACTGATTTACCGGATGAGCATCGCACAGCCTGGTTTGAATGCGCTGTTGCACTGGTGTTGCCAGATGCTACAGAAACCGTCACCACTGGTCGTTTGGTTGGTTGTTTAGCACGCCAACCGCGCGGTGAGGGCGGTTTTGGTTATGATCCAATCCTTGTGCCGGATGGCTTGACACAAACCTGTGCTGAACTTAGTGCATCTGCAAAACATGCTATTTCGCATCGCGGCCAAGCGATCCGCGCTATGGCACCACATCTAGCTAAACTGTTCGGTTTGGCTGAGTCTTTAGTCAAAGTGAGTTAACGTGTCCGCGCGTCCATTTTTACTCCTCTCAACGCGATCAAGCGACCAGGCTACCGCCGGTGAATGGCAAATGATTTGCCGGGCGGCTGGCTTAGCTGAAAATGCTTTGGAACGCCGGCGTTTGGAACAAGCTCCCCTTGGTGAGGTGGTGCTTGATCGCTATGCTGGAATCATTCTTGGGGGTAGTGATTTTTGTGTTTCCTCAGCAAATAAAACGCCTGTTCAGCAACGTGTTGAAACCGAATTGAAAGCATTACTTGATGAGGTGTTAGAACGCGATTGGCCGTTTTTGGGAATCTGTTATGGCATTGGCATAATCACTAATCATCTTGGTGGAAAAATTGATGGACAATACAGTGAATCAATCAGCCCAGTATCAGTTCATCAAACCGCTGCCGGTCGGTTGGACCCTTTGTTGGCTGGCATGCCGCCAATTTTTCACGCTTTTGTCGGCCACAAAGAGGCAGCGAGCGATTTACCTGATCAGGCGGTTGTTTTAGCGACTGGGAAGCATTGCCCGGTGCAGCTTTACCGAATTGGCAAGCGAGTTTACGCTAGCCAATTTCACCCCGAGTTAGATACTCCTGGATTGATCAGTCGCATGGAAATCTACCGGGAGGACGGCTATTTTGATCCCGCAAATTTTGCGGCAATCGCTGAGGCAGCCCGCAACTCACCAGTTGACGGAAGCCAGTTCAAACTACTGGCCAATTTTGTGGCACTCGCTAACGCCGTCTAACCAGCCGATCCAGCGACATGCGGCGAACAATCGCAACCGCCAGCAGAACACTGATCACTACTGTTGTTGTAAGAGAAGCAAGCACCAATAGCTGATCTGTCACCACAGCAAACCGGTCCTGCTTGTCACAACGGAAATAGAACCAACTCACCAGCGGACTTGCTGCAATCATACTAATAATACAAATGAATATAGCTTGGAATACATGCATCAAAATATGTGCTGCTGTGGGCACGCCAAGGTGGCGCGCAGCGGCTATCTCAACTCGGCGGCGCGTAATCATGGCCACACCAATCACTATGCCAAATAGCCCAGCAACCAGCGAGGCTGACTGCGAGTTCCTGGTTTTATAATCGACAGTCCCAGTGAAATATTCACCATATTTTCGGTTGAGCTGATTGACGGCAACCCCGGCTGCTGAATCATTAGCGCCACTTAATAGCACGCTAGATATAATACTTCGTATTTCAGAAGACTGCGGCCAAACTTCCACCCAACACTGGTCAAAGGGAGTAGTATAATCAGCCGCTAACACAACGGCATAGCCCAGCCCTGCACGTCGACCATCTGCCGGATAATTATAAATACCGGAAACCAGCAATGCCGCTTGCCTGGTAATCAAACTGCTGCCAGCGGCCAGACCAAGCGTCTGGGCAACATCAGCGGAAATTAGTGCACCGTTTTCTAAGGCGCGGCTGTTGTTGTCATCAAGTATTTGACTAATTCCGATTGTCGCATCCTTTGCGGGAATAGGACGGCCCGGTAAAACTGCCACATCAAGGCCATCAACTCTTTCGCGGATTGCCCCAGCAGCTCGCACATTGGTTATCTTCGTCAATTGATCACAAGCTCGTCCATCAACAAAGCCGGGTGCTTCTAGCACAATGACTGATCCACCTGAGTTCACAAAATTGTTTGCCTTAGCTAAAATTGCGCTGGTTGTACCACCTTCCCAAGCCACCAAACCGAGACAAACTAGCGTCAGCAAACAGCTCCACAAAGTAACCTTCGCAGTACCTGTAGTGATGTCTTTGAATATTTCACGAAAAAGCGACACAACTCTCATGGCATTTCCCCGTTATTGGCTGAGTTGCTGAGGTCTAACACATTATCGCAGACCTGGCGAGTGGTTGGGTCATGCGTGGCCACTATGACTATTCCACCGTCATTGATCAGTTCACGCAGCACCGAGTTCACCTGTGCGGCGGTGCGGCGGTCAAGTTCAGCAGTGGGTTCATCAACCAAATAGAGGTCAGGGCTAACTGCCACGGCTCGCGCCAACATTAACCGTGACGCTTCCCCACCCGACAGTGTTGCATACGGTTGATGCGCTAAATGGTCTAGAGCAAAGCGTGACAGTAAGTCTAATGCGGCAGCATCAGCAGTTTTGGGGTGGATACCTTTGGCGAGCAACGGTAGAGAGACATGGTCAAGTGCACTGCGTTGCGGCACTCCAAAAGAACTTTGCAACACCCAAAACAGGCTGTTAATTCCCTCACGGGTCACTGATCCAGCAGTGGGTGTTTGTTTACCAGCAATTATTGATAACAATGTACTTTTCCCCGAACCAGATGGGCCAACTATACCGTAGAACCCACCGTTCTCAAGGTTCCAATTCACGTTTGTGAACAGTGGAGGATTACCCGGATACTGATACTCTAGGGAACGAAGATTGATGCGCATTGGCTCTCAGACGGTGCGTTAAGGCTCACTGTTTCAAGTGCATTGTTGTTTTTGGTGGAAATAATTGTTTGTGACAATTCTACGCCTCGTATGACAACTGCTTGAATGCTTCCTTTTGTCAATACGCAAGCTCCAGCTGCTGTGTTGACAACTGACCGTGCAGGTACCGAATATGTTTCCAATCCTTGCGCCAGTTCCCATTGGGCATTGATTTTCAACTTGGTCACTGCCGCACCGGTGGCGGTTACACCGCTGGTTGAACCGATGTTTTCGGGGCTGTCGAGGGCTGTTTGCGCTGCCACCAAAGCTGCCAGATCAGTTGGGTCGGTAATTTCTTGTGAATCGCTGATTGCCATACGCTCACCTGAAACCACTAGCACCCTTGCACCAGGCACCGGGTTGGCCAAGCTGCTTGTCAGAGAGGCTCGAGCCCACTGCGTTTGTGCTACACCCCAGATTTGGTCGCTGTTGGCTTGTTGATTCAAACCGAATAGACATTCGGCTATGGTTATGTTAGTGGACGGCAACCAAATGAGCTGTCTATAATCAAGATTTTGCTGATTCACTCTGCCGCCAAACTGTGCGATGAGCGCGTTGGCTGCTGTCAACGTTGCTTTATCAAAATGGGAATTAGCCTCAACGTTTTTGCCTAGTCGTTTGAGTTCATTTTGTAAAGCCAAAACATCTTTACCGGTTGCGCCAAGTTTGAGAGTCCGCCACAACGGTATGCTCGTGCTTAAAGCAACTATTGGCTGACCGTTTATGGTGGCTGCCAGTTCACCAGATTGTATGGTTTTGCCAACCTGACACTGATCGCTTGTTACAAGACCATTTTGATGAGCTCGTAAAGCAATTCCAGGACTGCCTGTAAGGGTTACTTCAACTTGGCGCGAGTCGGTAAACAAGCGTGGAACAACTGGTACATCAGTCAATACCGGCTGTTCCGCCAGCTTTCCCGGACTTGAATCAGCCAGGTATGCAAGCATGCAGGCAGCCCCACTGCATACCCCAACCACCAGTGCTGTCAATACAGCCGGCAGCAGACGTTTGGAGCCGTGCTGTCGCTGCATGATGCGGTTTGAACGGTGTTTAACCATGGTTTGCATCAAGCAAACCAAGCGGGTCTGCTAAGCATTCTTGGAAGACTGGATCATCGACAGACCACGGCAATGTGGCACCTTCCATTGCGTTGACGTAGTCTTGTTTAGTGAAACTGGAGTCTACCAATCCGCCTTTTACAAGACAGGCAGCCATCAGCTCATTCATATCAGTGTTATCAGGATTGCGTTGCATATCTGCGTAAAGCTGATCAATACCACCCGCAATGCCTTGACATTCAGTGGCGTCCTCTCCCACTGGTGCATTTTCGCCACGCTCACGCATATCTTCCAGAGTCATACTACCATCGGCTTTGCGTTCCACCTGGTATCCCCGCGCAGCGAAACATTCATCAATCTGCGCAGTAACATCAAAATATTCTTGCTCAGAAATAACACCGTCAGCTAAAACTTGTCTCCCCAAATCATCCGTATCTGCATATAGCTGCTTAAAACGATCAGCCC
>JAIRPS010000134.1 GCA_031256885.1 Bifidobacteriaceae bacterium
CGGTTAGCCACAACCCGCAGGGCTAACGCGGTTACCCCGCTGATGAACGCTAACGTTGCTCCGGCGCAAATGAGCGCCAGCAGGGCTGCCAATGCTGGGTCGCTGCGAAACAATTGATAGTAAAGGGCATTGGCCGCAATGATCAGGCAAATCACACCACCGGCTGGCCACCGCGCGGCTGCTTTAACCTGCGGGTGAGGTCTGGGTGTGTTCACTGAATTCAGGCGTTGTCGATGTGTGAACATGGCCATGCCGCAGCCAATCACTGTGGCTAAGCTGGCAGCCAGCGGCACCAGCCACAACCATGGCCGTAAATCACCACCAACCAGGTAAAAGTGCAGTCCAGGCAGCCGCCAGGTCGTTAAACTGGCCAACCCACTCAAAACTGTGGCAGTGCCGGCACCCCACAAGACTGGCGGCAGAACTTGCGCTAACACCACTCGGCGCACCTGTCCGGGTGTGGCACCTAAAGACCGCAGAACGGTTAGGCGAGCTTGTCGCCGTTCAATGTCTAGCTTGATTGTGCTGGCATAGAGCAGCAAACCTGGTATCAAACCGAATACGAGTATTCCAACCAGTATGTTCATTTCGCGTTGTTGGTACAAGGCGGTGCCAAAGTAGCCGGTATCGCTGCTGGTGCGGCTTTGGCCAAAACCCGCAATTGGATAAGCCCGGTCTGCCGACATACCTACCCGCCCCACGTAAGCTAACCGCTCACCAGGGTCAGCCAGGGCATTAACAGCAATCATCCCAGCCAACCTGCCATATCTGGCAACAAAGTTGTCTGATCCTGTCATGTTCGCCAGTGCAGCAGAGACAAACACCTCCCCAGCTTCAGGCCACCGGTCTATGCCAACAGGCGGCGGCGCAACTGGATCAGTGACATCAAATGCCATAACCTCAACCGGTACTAGAGCCGATTCTTCGGTGCGCCAATGAAACCAGGCAACCTGTGAACTATCACCAACCTCAACAAAGACCGGGCAGCGAGCGGCGTCCCTGACCTGCCGGCCAACATAACTGGCGTGCGCCGCCACCAGCATCACCAACACCACTGTGGTCAAAAAACAAGCGCACCCCATTGCCCATCGCCAAACTCTTGAGCAGGCCGCACTGTCACCCAAAAGTCGCGGAATAACGCCATTCATAAAACGCTGCCAGCAAACGGAACCAATTTACCCTCGCTCATGTTGTAGATCTTGTCGGCTTTACCAGCAATCATGAGGTCGTGAGTGACCACCAATAATGCCCTGTCGTTATCCGCTCCGCGCGAAAACAACAGGTCAGACACCTCACCTCGCGTGTCCGCATCAAGCGAACCAGTTGGCTCATCCGCAATCAGCAACGACGGACGATTGATTAATGCCCGTGCTAGGGCAGTGCGCTGCCGCTCGCCTCCCGATAATGTATTGGCCGCGCGATTCTCAGTGGGAACACCAACTGACGCTAAAAGCTCACGCGCCCACGACTCAGCCGTTTGCCACAATACACCATCAAGCACCGCCGGGAGCGCTACGTTTTCTACTGCTGTGAGACCTGGCATTAATTCTCCGTCCTGGAAAACAACACCAAGTGCTGTTCGCCGTAATTTGGCCAATTGTCTTGCACTAAGGTTTGCCAAATTAGTACCATTCCAGAAAACTACCCCTTGTTTGGGCCGAAGTAACCCCATTACACAGGCCAACAGCGTTGATTTACCACTGCCTGTCTTCCCAACAATTGCCACCTTTTCACCAGCCGTAACCTCAAGGGAGGCACCGCCAATTATCCGGTGCCCCCCCAGAGAAACACAAACCCCGTCCACAAGCAGTCTCACTGAGGAGGACCGCTGCGGGCTGGTCTGATCAGTTGCTGCAGCAACTGCGTTCAACCTGCTCACTGTTTAGAGTGTCTTCCAAACTGAGCAAGTGTTAGCGTCGAACGGATTGTTGTTTACCGTACACGCTTGAATTGTTGCAATAGTCGTGCCGGATGGTGATGTCGCGGTGGAGCCGTTGCCAGCATCTGCCTTGACTTTCTGCGTAGCTGCGCTGGCATTGCCTCGCTTGTAGCGAGTTTCCGCTGCGAAGTTGTCAGCTTTCGTGTCGGTGGCTTTCGCCTTGGCGCGGCTGCTGATGGTTTCAGCTTTTGCCCCTGTTACCGAAATGGTGATTTCAGCCGCGTGAGCTGCTACGACACCTGAACAGGCAAGCGTAAACCCGGCGGCTACAGCAATAAATTTTGTCTTTGCTTTCATGAGGAAATCCTCTCAATCACAGGCCAGCGGCTCAGACCGTTAACCCTCTACTTAATCTAACGGAAATCATGCTACCGGGACCTACTCGCATTGTCTATTTGACAGTGTGTCTCACGTAATTTGGGCACAAAACACCTCCAGTGATGCAGCCATGTTTGATTTGGAAACCAGAGCGGGCAAACCTTGCCCAGTTGGGTGGTGTGGGAATTCTGCGCGAGGTTTGTTTCATAAAACAGCCCAAAA
Organism: Bifidobacteriaceae bacterium; assembly: GCA_031256885.1. The sequence continues at coordinate 2,480 of JAIRPS010000134.1, forward strand.
AGGAAACAAACCTCGCGCTGAACTTGAAGACCGCACGGGTACGCACGCTGAACCCAGAAGACCACACGGGTACGCGCGCTGAACCTCGAAGACCACACCGGGTACGCACGCTGAACCCAGAAGACCACACGGGTACGCGCGCTGAACCTCGAGGACCGCACCGGACAGCGGCCGGTGGCTACACCACTTGTGCTGCGGGGGCGGGCGAGAGTTGGCCCGCAGCGGGCCAAGTTGACTTAACCGGTGGGTTGTCCTATAAGATTCATCTCGTGTTGAGCCGCCGAATGTGCCTGTAACCCAGACGCCGTTCGCTTCTTGCTGCGCTCAACCGCTCTAACTGATCCTTTGATCTCGGGTTACCCGGCTGTTCACCGCACGCCAGCGATTCGCGTTTGGCTGGCGACACAGTCCGCACAGCTGCACTTTAACCCTCCAACCCTTGATCCACTACAAAGGAGCAATCATGAGCGACAACTGGTCTTTTGAGACACGTCAAATCCATGCCGGGCAAAACCCCGACCCCACCACTGGCGCACGCGCCCTGCCAATTTTCCAAACCACCTCCTATGTCTTTGACGATGCCGAACAAGCTGCCCGCCGTTTTGCGTTGGCTGAGCTTGGCCCCATCTACACGCGCCTAACCAACCCAACTCAGGAAGTCGTCGAAAACCGCGTTGCTGCCCTGGAAGGCGGGGTAGGTGCGTTGCTGACGGCATCGGGCGCCAGTGCTATCACTTTGGCAATTTTGAACATTCTGGGCGCGGGCGACCACATTGTTTCTTCTGCCTCACTGTACGGCGGAACCTACTCACTGTTCCGCAACACTTTGCCTAAATACGGCATTGAAACCACTTTTGTTGACGACCCCGGTGACCCTGCCGCTTGGCGGGCAGCGATCCGTCCTAACACCAAACTGTTGTTTGGCGAGACCATCCCTAACCCGAAGATCGACATTTTCGACATCGAAACTGTGGCGCAAATCGCTCACGAGGCTGGCTTGCCGCTGTTTGTTGACTCAACCGTTGCCACACCCTACCTGATTCGTCCCATCGAATGGGGAGCTGACGTGGTAATTCACTCGGCGACCAAGTATCTTGGCGGACATGGTGCGGCGCTTGGTGGCGTGATTGTTGACTCCGGACGCTTTGACTACACCACCACACCTGGGCGCTACCCTCAGTTCACTGAACCGGACCCTGCCTATAACGGCCTGGTTTTTGGTGAAGCGCTTGGCCCCAACAGTGCGTTTGGTGCCAATGTGTCTTTCATTATCAAAGCTCGCGCCCAGTTGTTGCGTGACATTGGCCCAGCCATTTCGCCTTTCAACGCTTTCTTGCTCGCGCAGGGCATTGAAACCTTGTCTTTGCGGATTGAAAGGCATGTTGCTAATGCTGGGCGGGTGGCCGCATACCTAGCTGGCCGTCCCGATGTTCAGCAAGTTCACTATGCTGGCTTGCCCAGTTCGCCGTACTACGAGTTGGCGCAGAAGTATTGTCCTAAGGGTGCGGGCGCTGTTTTGGCATTCGAGTTGGCTGGCGGTGCTAAGGCTGGTCAAGCGTTTGTTTCAGCGCTCAAACTGCATTCCAATGTGGCCAATATTGGCGATGTTCGTTCCTTGGTGATTCACCCGGCTTCAACCACCCATTCGCAGCTTTCGCCAACTGAGCAGGCCTTGTCTGCTGTGACGCCAGGCCTGGTCCGGTTGTCGGTTGGTTTGGAAGGGATTGACGATATCCTGGCTGACTTAGAGCTTGGTTTCCAAGCCGCCCAAGCAGTCGCCTAGTCAAACGGAGTGTACGATGCCGCAGCCCGGCCTTGGTCAGACCACACCAGTTTCGCAACCAGTCGCTTTGCAGGCAGCCAGCAAGCTGGCTGCGGGTGGGCAACCTGGTTTTGAGGGTCGTTCGCCAAGGCCGGGCGACCGGATTCCAGCTTCCGGTGCGTGGCGTCAAGGTGACCCGGTGGGTGACCGTCTTTTTGCCAATCTTGGTTCGCTCAAGTTAGAAACCGGTGGTCAGTTACCTGTCACTTTGGCTTACGAAACTTGGGGGAAGCTTAACCGTGCTGGTGACAATGCGGTGCTGGTTTTGCATGCACTGACCGGTGATTCTCATATTCGCGGACCGGCTGGGCCTGGGCATCCGACTGCCGGCTGGTGGTCGGCTTTGATTGGCCCTGGCGCGCCGGTTGACACTGACCGGTTTTTTGTGATTGCACCTAACGTTTTAGGCGGTTGCCAAGGTTCTACCGGCCCGGCTTCGGCCGGGCCGGATGGGCAACCTTGGGGTTCGCGTTTTCCGTACTTGACCATTCGTGATCAGGTGCAAGCTGAGATTGCGCTGGCTGACCATCTGGGTATTTCGCAGTTCGCTTTGGTGATTGGCGGATCGGCTGGGGGTATGCGCGTGTTGGAATGGGCGATCATGGCACCTGACCGGGTGGCTGCGATTGTGCCGGTTGCTACTACGGCGCATAGCAGTGCTGATCAGATTGCTTGGGCGCACGCCCAACTGTTGGCTATCCGCGCTGATCACTATTTCCTGGGTGGTGATTATTACAATCAACCTCCTGGTCACGGGCCGCATGTTGGTTTGGGTATTGCCCGGCAGATTGCGCACACAACCTACCGGTCTTCTTTGGAATTGGATCACCGGTTTGGCCAGACACCGCAGGGTGATGAGAATCCTTTTGGTGGGGGTGGCCGTTTTTCGGTGCAGTCATATTTGGAGCATCATGGGGCAAAATTGGCTTTGCGTTTTGACGCTAACTCTTATGTGGTGCTGACTGAAGCGATCTTGTCGCATGATGTGGGCAGGGCTCGCGGTGGTGTGGTTGCGGCGCTTGGTGGTGTCAAAGCGCGCGCTTTGGTGGTGGCGGTTGATTCGGACCGTCTTTATCTGCCAGAGCAATCGCAGGTCATTGCTGCGGGTATTCCTGAAGCTGAGCCTGTTCATACGGTTCACTCTGATTATGGCCATGATGGTTTTTTGATTGAGTTTAAACAGCTTGCTCCGGTGATTCGGCGTTTTGCAGAGCAGGCGTAGCATCGGCCACTGCCTTGGTTACTTGCCAGAGTGGCAGCTGGGTTGCTAATTCTTCTGCTCGGCTGCCGGATGCACTGACTAAACGGTCAGATAATGCCTGCGTCCAAGTTAAACGCCCTGTTATCAAGGCCAGCCAGGTTGGCGCTGACATTTCCACGACATTTGGGGGAGTGCCGCGAGTGTGGCGTGGGCCGCGCACCGCTTGGACTGCGCCAAAGGGCGGCACTCTCACTTCAACTGCGTTGCCTGGTTGTCTGGCTGCTAACTCTTCAAGCCCGTAGCGTGTGGCGGTTGCCAAGACTGCGCGGTCAGGCTGGTTTGGTGTATTGGTTATTGCGGTGGCCTGGCTGTCTAGACTGTCCAAACTGGTCAGCCAGGCCACTATTGCCGACTGTCCGTCGGCGACTGCGATTCGTCGCCGTGAGGCCATGCTGTCTGCTTTAGAGGTGGCAGTTATTTGACAGGATTTGCTTCAAGCTGAGGCCGTTGGCGGCTTTGAAAACATCTTTGATTTGCGCTTTGCTGGCTTTTTTGTAAAGACGTTTGATGCTCTTGGGTATTGCATCGCTCTTGGCTGAGGTTAAGGTGATCACTTGCTTTGACCAGGGCTTACCCGCTCGCCATGTCACAGCCTTGTTGTTGCTGCGTATACCCACTTGGCATTGGGCTGACAGTTTTGATAAATCCCGGGTGAAAACTACCACCTGGTTGCCGCGCTGCTGCACCACCGCAATCTGGCCGGTGTATCCAAAACGTGAGGCATCAGTTTCTTTGAGGTGCCGCACCCAGTAGGTGGTCACAGTTTTTTGACCTTTCACATCACTTGGTTTCAATACTGCTGACCAGGGTACTTTCCCAACCACTACCGGGCAGGTGCCGAAGGCTTTGACACCGTTGAACCAGACAGTCACACCGGTTGGGCTAACCATCCAACCGTTGGGGGTACGTAACGGCGGAGCAACTTTACGGAGCGCTTTTTTCTTGCAGGTTGGGTTGTTGCTGGGCAGTGACTTGGCGATCGCCGCGTCAAACTGTTGGCCGTTGTCTAAAGCAAAATCTGTCAGTTTGAGCGTTTTGGCATGGTCAAGATCAACCGTGATGCTGCTGACTGTGCCAAAGTCACGGTTGGCGCAGTAGGGCCGCGCCCGCTCTATCACCAGGCCAGCGGATGCATACTGTCCAGCATAAACCGCTGCTTGGGCAGTGATTTTCAGCCAACCGTTGGCATATTTGGCGGTTGTGGTGGTTTTCTTGCACGGAGCAGCTTTGCTGAGGGATTGCTCAGCCGCAGCCACCAAGGCGTCAATTCGTTTGGTGAATAATGCCCGTCCCGCTTCTGGTCCACCACTCAACACGGGCAGGCTGTAGTCAGCTTCAATGGTGATTTTGCCGGTCTTGTTGCCTTTAAAAGTTGTTGTGGTGATGCTTGGTGCGGGCACGGTTGTGCTGGGTGCAGACGCATCTGGTGTTGGGGTGGTGGCCGAGGCGCTGGGGGTTGGTGTTTCCTCAGCAACCGCTGCAACTGTTCCGCTAACCAGCGCGCCGGTCAGAACAACTGCCAGGCAAGTGCGAACAATCTGACGCATCAAAACAACTCCAAGTCTTGTCAGTCGGGTGATGGACCGATGTTACCCGCTTGGCGAGCGCCTGGCTACTCGAAGGCAGCACCTACTCAAAACATCCACATTCTGTTCACTTTTGCTGCTGGCTTGTTTGCCTGCCCATGCCTGCCTTGGTCGCAACCCAATAGTTGGCTTGGCGACTGCCTTGTTGTTCTGCCAGCCCCACAGCATGCCGATCAGCGACTACTATTTCAGCGTCAAAAGGAGGTTGATGGTGGCAGGAAACTCGTCTCGCCGCGGTGCTGTGCGCAAACCCGGCACTAAGAAAGGTCCCAGCAAAGGCAGTGGTGGTAAGGGCCGCCGTGCGCTGCGCGGGCATGGACCCACGCCTAAAGCAGAGGACCGCCCTTACCACCCCGCTGCTAAACGTAAAGCGGCTGAACAACCTGGGTATCGTGTTGAAGGTCGGGCAGCTGGTCCGGTTGGTCGCCCTAAGCAGCGGGCTTTCCCGCAGCGTCCAACCGATGAGAATTTGGTGGTTGGCCGCAATCCTGTGCTGGAGGCGTTGCGGGCTGAGGTGCCAGCTAGTCGTTTGGAGATTGCTGATTCGCTTGATGCCGATCCGCGCCTTAGCGAAATCCTTGAACTGGCCAACAGTCAAGGTTTGATCATCAGTGAGGTGCCGATTCGGCAGATTGACCGTCGCAGCACTACCCGGCATCAGGGTGTGGCTTTGACTACTCGGCCTTACCGTTACAGCAAGTTGGATAGCTTGCTGCAATCCGGTCGCACTGCGCGTCAGCCTGCCTTGTTGGTGGCTTTAGATTCGGTAACCGACCCGCACAATCTTGGTGCGGCAATCCGTTCGGCTGCCGCTTTTGGGGCTACCGGGTTGATTATTCCGGAACGCCGGGCGGCGGCTGTGGGGCCTGGTGCTTGGAAGGCTTCCGCTGGCGCTGCGGCGCGTCTGCCAATTGCGCGCGTCACTAACCTGGTGCAAGCTTTACGCCAATGTCAACGTTCTGGTTGCACTGTGGTTGGTTTGGCTGCCAGCGGTGTTGAAACGGTGGACAAGTTGGATGTTTTGACTCAACCGGTGGTTTTAGTGACCGGTGGTGAAGGGCGCGGTCTTGGCCGTTTGGTTCAAGAAACTTGCGATTTGATTGCGCGCATTGATATCAGTGCAGCTACCGAATCTCTCAATGCTTCGGTAGCTACTGGGATTGCTTTGTATGCTGCTGCCATTCAAAGACGTGCTTTACGTGCTTGATTTTGAATATTCCTGGTTCTACAGCTGAACCATTTCGGTGGCTGGTTTTACTGTAAAACCAGCCACCGAAATTTTGAGCGTTGGTTTACCTTATGGTTTGACACGAACCGATTTGGTAAACTTGGCAAGATTGCTGGTGCCTAGGAAAGCCACCTTAGCTTTGGTTGCTTTCGTCAGTTTTGGTAATTTAACGGAAGCCACGCCCTTGGTGTTGAGCTTCGCTTTGATTACTTTTTTACCAACCGTCACTTTGATTAGCGTCTTACGGGCTGTCGCCTTGCTAAGACCAGTTGTTGGTGTAATGGCTATACGTAATGTGCGGCCATTTTGGGTGATCTTGGTAGATACTTTAGTGGGTTTGATGGTTGAAATATACATACAGCCATGCGGCAATTGAGTATCGAAATACTCAGTTACGCCTTCAGCTTCACCGCATAATGAAACTGTTTTGGCGTGGCCTTTAGGATATGCGCAGCCAACCGGCAATCCTGTGGTTTCAGACTTAACAACCCAACCACCTGCTTGGCAAGTTTGCGGAGTTGCTGAGGTTTCAGCTTGCGCTGAGAATGGGACAGCGAGTACAAGCGTACTAACTAATCCGAGAATAACAGATAGGCGAATAGTTCTCATCTTACAACATCCCATACAGCTCACGAATGCCGCGGAGGTCACCACGGCCAATGCGACGATCAAAAGTTGCGCAATGTCCTCTTGCAGCAGAATTCATGACCTGGTTGTAGCTGTTATAATGCCCAAGACCAAGTGCGTGTCCCCATTCGTGGACAGCAACTGCTCCCAGATCCCATGCGCTACCAGAACACGCGGTCTCAGAGATACCTGAGTACCAAGTGAAACTTGAATTGAATGCAATAGCAAATCGAGTATTTGACCATCTGCAAGTGGCACCTAAAACGCCACTAGCAGTTCCCCATGCCCCCCAACCAAAAGTATTTACACTAGGCTGGGTAATGCAACTTGTTGCATTCATTCCAGGACTTTGACTCGTTTGTCCGATGTAATAAGTGTAAAGATTCGGTAGGCCGACATCAAGATTGCAAGAATTGTCAAACAATTCCCAAGCATCTGCGGCTGCTTCGATCCGAGCACGGTGGTTTGCGGACGTGAAATTTGATGGTTGTCCTGCCGTGTTATAGTAATAATTAACATCACCAATAAGCCGGGAAGCTGCAGCAACATATTGTGCACTGTCAGAACACTTATTTGCAGGTGAGCCATCAACAGCTGTGGTTGCTGGAACAGGAACTACGGGTTGTGGATGATTCTCATTCCCAATCATCTCCACGATGTCGCTGGCAACATCGCTTTCAGATAGAGCACTAAGAGCCTGCGGAGTGCCGTTGGCTTCGCCGTTCAAGACAGCAGCAATTTCGCCATCGGCAGATTGGAAGACAGCAACTTCGACGGAATCAAGCGGTTCTAGTGCGTCAAAGAATCCCTGAACCCACTCGCCTGGTTCAGGAAGTGCCATAGTGATGTTGTCGTCAAAAACGACAAAATCGGTGGTTGTTGCGCATTGCACCTGGTCATATGTGTCAAGTTCTTCAAACTCAACGGTAGATGTGCAGGGTTGCGGAGTCTTGGCAGCATCGGCAGTGCTTGCCAAGACGGATGTAGGTATAGCTATCCCGGCAAGTGCGAGGATAGCCAGTGTTTTCTTGATTTGCATTTGAAAATCCTTTCAACAGGTGACACTCGGATATGATGTAGGTTGTCGTGTCAGCAACCAACATAAGGTCACTATAGCACTCTGCACCTTCAATGCTCGAAAAAATTTGAAAATATTCTTAAAACATTTGGTGAGGTGCTTGGATCAGGATTTTGCGGCTGCTGCCTGGTGTTTTGCAAGTAGTCTGGGGATGTTTACCATGCCCCCGCCGCAAGGTGGCCGTCAAGCATTGTCGCCGGCCTGGATTTGGGATATGTGGGGTGGCATCCTTGCTTTGTCCGACTCTAGCGGTTTCAGAATCAGTCGCCGTTTTGGTCGCTGAGGCCTAGGAAACGGTCGAGGAAAGCCGTCAATTTGTTTATAACTCGTTGTTTCCGGGCGGCGTGGTCGCCACCGCCGGCTGCGAAACGGGAAGCTGGGGGCAAAATGCTGGTTATGTCGGTGCCGCCGGTGGCCAATTGGCCGTTGCGGAAGGCGGACTCTACGAAAGCGCGGGTCTCGTCTGGGCGCAGGGTTTCTTCGGCAATGATCGTCTCCAGTTCGGCTTCCCGCCGGGCGGTAATGAACGCCGTCCATTCTTGGTCAACCTGGGCGTCGACTGACAGGCTGGCGACGAAGGCTTCTACCAGGTCGCGTTTATTACGCAGGGTGGGGCTGGCTTGGACGGCGCGGTCGATTTCGGCGCGCAGTTCTATATCTTCGCCATCGCCGTGGAGTTCGCGGTGCTGCTGGACCAGCATCAAAATGTAGTCAACGTTGATTTCGACCTGTTTGATCAGTTCGATCTCAAAGATCACGTCTTGTTCAATGCGTTCTTTTTCGGCTGCGCGGTCTTGGCGAAACTGTTCGTACAGGTCCAGGTAGATGCTGCGGTAGTCCTGGATTTGCCGTTCGGTCAGCTGTTCTTGGCCGGCGAAGTCGTCGAATGATGCCAAAATGTTTTGCAGTTGCAGTATTGTCCCGAACAGTTTAATGAACTCAATTTGCGCCGCCTCCCCCACAATCGGCTGGCCGAGCGGGAAGCTACCCAGCAGTTCAGCAACCTTGGCTTGGTAGTCACCTAGGTAGTTGGCGAAGGGTTTTAACAGTACGATGCCGCAGGCTTCCTTATTCCCGAACAGCGCGATCGCGTCGTTGGTGGCTTGTTCTAGGTCGCGGAAGCTAACAATATTGCCGTAGGTTTTGACCGAGTTCAAAATCCGGTTGGTGCGGGAGTAGGCCTGCAAAAGGCCGTGGGCGCGCAGCGGCTTGTCCACGA
>JAIRPS010000135.1 GCA_031256885.1 Bifidobacteriaceae bacterium
CTTGTTGGCATCATCTACTGCCGCCATTCCTGGCGGGCACGTTAGGCTTGAACCGTGACCAACCAGCCACCACCAAATGAGCAGCCTTCGCCCGATCCCGCAGGGACTGCCCCGACACAGCCACCACAACCAGGCACAGCCCTGCCACCAGTAAATACTCCACCACTCCCGCCGCCACCACCGCAATACGGGGCAACACCGCCGCCACCTTGCGCACCGCCGGTGGCCGGCCTTCCGCCGCAGTACACAACGCCATCGCCACCGCCAAGCGCACAGCCCATCCCGGGTGTGCCGCCCACACCACAACTGGCCCCGCCCGCTACGCCGCAACTCAACCCTTATGTTCCGCCCACAGCCAGCCCGCTGGTTGCCAGCAAACCACGCCGCGACTTCAGCCTGACTGGGGTAGTGATTATTGGCATAGTCGCAGCGTTAGCGTTGATCTTGGCGGTGCTGACTGCTGCCGGACTGATCACATTGCCAACTTCAAGCGACCAACGCACTGTCCAGTCTGTCCAGGTGGTAACAGAAACACCAGATGAGACGCCTGCACAACAGTTACCTTCCCCACCTCAGGCAACTGCTATTGACCCGGTAATCAGCCAAACAGTTTGGTGTGGATTATTGGCTTACGGCGAATCTCCCGACTGGGCTGCCTTATCCACTGAAGAGCTCAAAGATATTGATCGGATCGCTCGGCAATCCCAACAAATTGCCCCCACCGATCAGCTAGCTAACCTGCAAGCGCTCAATGCGGGCATTGAATCACTGCAGTTAGCTCAACAAACCGGCACAGCCGTGGAACCGTCAACCCTTGAAGAGTTGACTGCCGCCTACCAAGCTGCCATACCCGCCATTCAGGCGGCTTGTCCTGAAGGTGACAGGTGAGCGCCGCCAACTCCCACCGGCTCCCCCTGATCAGTGCTGCTGTACTGTTGTTAGCCCTGCTGTCGGCATGCGCCACGCATCCGAACCCTGCGCCATCGGGCAGTTTTGACCGCAGCTACTACTGCAAACGCATGCATGAAACTGCTGTAGAAATTGATGCTGACGCCCTGACCAGCGGCGATCAGTTAGCCCTCGAACAGGCTCGCGATGTTTACGCACAGTTGGCGCGCTTGGCACCAGACCGCCTTGAAGAAGATTGGGCATCACTGATCACTGACCTGGACTCACTGATTGGCCAAGCCGATGGTTCACTACCATTCTCAGCTGAACAATACGCCGCGTTCCGGGCTGCCTACACCGCCATATACGCTGATTATGAGAGTTTCTGCGGGCCTTCAGCAACCAGCCAATAACATGCGCCAATTATGGGCGGTAGGTTTCCAAAGAAACCACTGTTCCACGAGTTTTGCCGCGACGCGACACCCAAGCAACCAGCATTTCGGCGGTGTGCAAAGAAAGCTCAGCCTGGCGCAAAACAGTTTGCCACCTGCAATCATTCCGGCCCCAAACGGTTGCTGAATCTTGGGTAACCAGGTCAAGTGCTCCCAGCAAAGCCGGCAAAGCTGGTCGGTGCGAGCAAATGACGGTAGCTTGCCCGGCTGCCGCTGTTTGCACTGCCATGGTCACCACAGCTGCCGTTTTGAACGGTTGAGCAAGTCCCACCGTTTCGGTCAGTGACGGCATATTCTGTCGCGGCAATCCGCATAAACGGGCATATGGACCCAAGGTTTGGCGGCAACGTCGCCACGGACTGGTCTGCAAAACAGTCAGCCCAAAAGCGGCCAACAAACCCGGTAACACTTTTGCAGCAGCTTTACCAACGGCAGTGAGCGGGCGGGTAGCTTCAGCACCATCCCAATCTGCCCGTTTGACCGCCTCAGCGTGTCGCAGCACCACCACAGCCGCACAATCCAAAGTCTGTGCGCGCCGGCGCATCATCAACTCATCAAGCGGGCGGCGATCTTTGCGGCGAGTCAGCATTCGGCGGGCACGCAAAGCACTCAGCCAACGCATATCATCAACCTCTTCACCAGCAGCTTGCTGTACCGGCGGGCGAGCCGCCACCACTGGGGAGTCATCTGGACCAGCCAGACGAGCTGACCAGTAGTGCACCTGTTTCATACGTCCGCTGCGCAAACGATACTCCACCGGTTGCAAACGTGGGCCAAGTACCACCTGGTAGCCGGTTTCCTCTTCAGCTTCACGTAAAGCACATTCAACTAAATGCTCACCGGTTTCCAGTTTACCTTTCGGCCACGACCAATCGTCATAACGTGGGCGATGAATCAACAACACTTCCAGCCGTCCGTTACGCACACGCCAAATCAATGCTCCGCCAGCCAAGACAGGGGCTGGTGCTCTGTCAGTCACCGTAAACGCGCTCCACGCCGTCGTTGCCGGGCCATGAAAGCCTCTTGCAAATCATTTAGCGCCTTACCCTCTTGATCAACCCGTACAGCAAGCCATTTGCCGTCTGGTTGTAAATGCCAGCTGGCTGTGCCAGGATCTACCGAAGCAGCCAACATATCAAGTAGATCAGTCACCTGGCCGGAATCGGTGATGTTTAGCAACGCTTCAACTCGTCTGTCCAAATTGCGGTGCATCAAATCGGCTGAACCAATCAACAAATCAGGGTTCCCACCATTTGCGAAAGCGTAGACCCGGGCATGTTCTAAGAAGCGTCCCAGAATTGAGCGCACGCGAATGTTTTCGCTCAGTCCCGGCACGCCCGCACGTAGTACGCAAATGCCGCGAACCACTAAATCAACCGGCACACCTGCTTGCGATGCTCGATAAAGTGCGTCAATGGTTGCCTCATCCACTAATGAATTGATTTTGATTCGCACCCATGCAGGCTTGCCCGCTAGATGGTTAGCTGTTTCTTGGTCAATTCGTTCAATCAGGCCACGGCGCAACTGCGTGGGTGCTACCAATAGCCGATTAAATGATGATGACGGTGCCCAACCTGACAGTTGATTGAACAACCGCGCAATGTCATGCCCTACATCTGCATCTTTGGTTAACAAGCCTAAATCTTCATACAGGCGGGCTGTTTTAGGATTGTAATTGCCCGTGCCCACATGGCAGTAACGCATCAGTCCCTGGTTTTCTTGGCGCACTACTAATAGTAGTTTGCAATGGGTTTTCAGGCCAACTAAGCCATAAACCACATGAACTCCTGCTTCTTCCAGTTTGCGCGCCCATGAGATGTTGGCTTGCTCGTCAAACCGGGCTTTCAGCTCAACCAGAGCAAGGACCTGTTTACCAGCATGAGCAGCATCAATGAGTGAATCGACAATCGGTGAATCACCGGATGTTCGGTAAAGTGTTTGTTTGATTGCCAAAACTTGCGGATCAGCTGCTGCCTGCGCTAAGAAAGTTTGTACAGATGTTGAGAATGAATCATAAGGGTGATGCAGTAGCACATCGCGTTGACCAATTGCTGCAAAAATGTCTGTGGGTTTAGCTGACTCCACCTCAGCCAGTTGAGGGTGTGTGGTTGGCACAAAAGGCGGATAATGCAAATCAGATCGTTGCAAATCAGCTATGACGTTCAAGCCAGAATAGTCAAGCGGTTCCGGTAATTCGTAGACTTCACGTTCGGTAATATGCAATTGTCGCAGCAGCAACTTTCGCACATGCTGCGACATATTGGGTGATATTTCCAAACGCACTGGTGGACCAAAGCGCCGACGTAGCAGCTCTTTTTCCATTGCTTTGAGCAGGTTCTCGGCATCGTCTTCTTCAACTTCGACATCCTCATTACGAGTCAACCGGAAAATTGAGTGCTCAACAATTTCCATACCGGGGAAAAGTTGACCTAGGTGATGAGCAATGACATCCTCCAATGGCACAAACGATGTTGTGCCAGCATCAACTGCTGCATCGAGTGAACGATGCGGTTTGCCGCGTGCATCGACTGCAATAAACCGCGGCAGCATCTCGGGAACTTTTACCCTCGCAAAAACAGTTTTGCTGGTCTCCGGATCACGCACCAACAACGCTAAATTCAGCGAAAGGCCAGTGATGTAAGGGAATGGATGCGAAGCGTCAACTGCTAACGGCGTCAACACGGGAAATATTTGCTTACGAAAATATTTTCCGAGCCTTTCTTGCTCCGACAAATCTAGGTCATCCCAGTGGACAATACCAATACCCTGAGCTGTCAAAGCTGGCTTAATCTTGTCCATGAAACAAGCCACTATGCGGCTCAACAATTCATGGGCACGTGATTCAATCGCTTCAAGGACCTGCCGGGGACTCATCCCAGACGGTCCGGTGACCGCCAGCCCGGCGTCAATCCGCCGTTTCAGACCAGCCACCCGCACCATGAAGAACTCATCAAGGTTGGAGGCAAAAATTGCGCAGAAACGAACCCGCTCAAGCAGCGGCAAGTTCTCATCTTCAGCCAGCTCAAGCACGCGCTGGTTGAAAGCCAACCAGCTTAACTCGCGGT
>JAIRPS010000141.1 GCA_031256885.1 Bifidobacteriaceae bacterium
CTGCAGATCAAAACCGCTACCAAAAATGTTTGAGCCGAGCAAACCGGCAGCCTTCGCCTCTTCAACAGCCCTCAGTAAACGACGTAACACATGCACCACTTCGCCACGCAGGTAGATGAAAGCATGGCGGCAGCCGATGGCGTAAGCCGTGATGATCATGCCTTCGACCAGCAGGTGCGGGTCAGCCATCAATAATGGAACGTCTTTGCAAGTTCCTGGTTCTGATTCGTCCGCATTGACCACAAGGTAGACCGGTCCACCATCCGGTTTCGGTAGGAACGACCATTTCAAACCAGTGGGGAAGCCTGCGCCACCGCGTCCACGCAAGCCAGAAGCTTTGATCAAATCAATCACTTCGCTTGGCGAACTATTCAAGGCCTGCCGTAAAGCTTGGTAACCACCGTTAGCCTGATAGCTGCTCAAGCGCCACGATTCTGGATTACCCCAACGTTTAGTGGCGATCGGGGTCAGCAAACCGTTCATGACGCCTCCTTTGCCAAACGTAAGCCAGCTTGACTGGGTAAACCAGCTGAGGGACCCTGATCAGCTAAACCGTCGGAAAACCCGGCCAATACACGGGCTGCCTGTTGGAATGTGACAAGACGATCCGGCCCTCGGCTCGGTTTGACTGGTTCACCAGCCCGCAACTTATCAACCAGTTGGCAAGCCCGCTGCGGCGTCTGATTGTCAAAAAATTCCCAATTGACCATCATTACAGGGGCGTAGTCGCAGGCAGCATTGCACTGGACTTTCTCTAAGGTGAACAAACCGTCAGCCGTGGTTTGCTGATCACTGATGCCCAAATACTGACTGAGCCGCTGATAGATTGCATCGCCACCCATCACGGCGCAAAGTGCAGTCACACAAACACCAAGTGTGTATGTGCCGCCGGGCTGGCGCCGAAACTGGGAGTAGAAGGTGGCTACAGCGGCCACCTCAGCTTGGCTCAAGTCCAAAGTTTGAGCACAAAAAGCCATACCATCAGGTGAAATCCAGCCATCAACCGACTGCACTAAGTGCAGTAACGGCAGCAAGGCGGAACGCCGGTGCGGGTAACGCGCAACGATTGCGGCGGCATCGGTCTCAAGGGTCTGCAAAACCGCATTGGGGTATGTCATTGCTCAACCCTCCGAGCACCTGACCAGTTCCCAGAGTTTTTGGTGGACCCAACAACCCGGACCATCATGCACCTCCTGTCACCTAACGAGCTTCCAACCGACCGGTTGGCCGATTCACTGCCACTAGTAAACCGTATTGCACCGTCACCATGAGGCAGACCAGGCCGCTTGCCGGACAATCAAGGCCAGCAATTTAACGGTACTTATCTTAGCTGTGCTGTGTAGAGTGTCTCCCGGCGACTTGACCACCGCAATGCTGGCAAGGCTCGCTGCCCTGACCAAGCTAGACAGCATCAGAACTGACCAACAGGAGACAAGATGCCTAAATCAACTCCCGCCCTTGCGGCCCGCTTCACCCTGACCTGCGGGCTTGTACTCGGCTGCGTTTTTGGCCTGACTGCTTGCGTCAAAGCCGCTCAGCCCAATCCGCAGGCATCCACCTCGCAAGCCCCATTGGCGTCTTCGAGTCAAGCGCCGCGTGTTGCCAAGAGCAGCGCTGTGGCTTCGGCATCGAGCACACTGCCGGCGGACAACCCGCTACTGGTGTCTTTGACCCCACCAAACACAGTTTTGATCAAAGCCAGCCAGACCGGCGCACAGCTAACCACTGGACAGCATTTGTCATCGCTGGTGATTTTTTACCAGGCAGCCTTAGCTGATCTTGGCGTCACGCCCGATGCCGAAAATCCCGCCCCAGCTCAAGCCACCGATGGTAAGTGGCGTTTTGTCGGCACTTACGGCTCAGGCAAGCGTTTAGTGGTTTCGCTGGCTGAAGGAGACAACCAGGTCAAAATCACTTTGAAATACTGAGCAGATTGCCACCAACTGCCTCAGCCTGGTTAACGGTCAACGCCACCAAGCACGGGATCAATCGAAGCCAAAGCAACAATCACATCAGCAATCTGTCCGCCATTACAAAGCATGGCCAATGATTGGAGATTGTTGAAGGAAGGCTCGCGCACGTGTACACGCCAGGGGCGGGTGCCGCCATCGGAAACGATGTGCACGCCCATCACCCCTTTGGGGTGCTCGGTCATGCTGAAAACTTGGCCAGCCGGCACTGTGAAACCAGCACTAACCAGCTTGAAGTGATGTATAAGCGATTCCATCGAGTCGCCTAAAATTTCCGCCACATGTTCGGGGGCTTGTCCTTGACCAAGCGGCCCAATGCTCAAACGGCCCGGCCAAGCAATTCGCCGATCATCTACCATCACTGGACCATGCATCGCTTCCAAACGTTCAATGCACTGCGCGACAATCCGCATCGATTGGCGGATTTCACCCATGCGCACCTGAAAACGTCCAAAAGCATCGGCGCTTGAGGCAGTCACCACAGCAAAGTCAAAATTCTCATACCCGCAATAAGGAGCATCTTTACGCAGGTCATAGGGCATTCCTGCGGCGCGAAGCATTGGCCCGGTAATCCCCAAGGCTAAACAATCAGCTTGTTCCAAACGGCCAATACCGCATAGCCGACCGCGATAGATCGGGTTAGCCATCAACAAATCTTCAAGATCAGCAACTCCCCGCATCAGCTTGGGGAAACCAGCCCTGAGCTGGTCAAGCGCATCAACCGGCAAATCTTGAGCAACCCCACCAGGGCGGATGTAACCGTTATTCATGCGCTGGCCAGTCACCGCTTCAAAGAACCGCATAATGTGTTCGCGCTCGCGGA
>JAIRPS010000202.1 GCA_031256885.1 Bifidobacteriaceae bacterium
GTTCACTCTCCTGTTTCTTCAAGTCAGCTAGGTCTGTTTGGGCACTCAACAGTTGCCCTTCGGCGGTGTCCTTCGGCACCACGCTCTTAGCAATACCGCCCAGCAGCCCACCTAATGAGCCGAGGCCTCCAAACAATTCGCTCATGGTTCTCCCTTAGCGTTAGTAGTTTCCAGGTTTTCCCGGCATGGTGCAGGAAGCAGACATCGCTGAACCTGCTACAGATCGTAGCGTAACGCTGAGCTCAACGGGGTGCTCGTCCGGTTGTCAACTGAGGCGCAATCGACGCTCGGGGGGCGATTGGCGGCAATACCCCATGGGGCATAGCTCGGTTTTGGGGGTTCTTACCTACGCAAGAAGGCACTGTTCGGCGTGTCGCAAAAATCTTTTTGTGACAAATTACTGTGGAAAGTTAACAGGCTGATCAAGACTGGTTTACTGCTGCGCTGTCAACGGTTTTCCACAAGTTATCCACTTGCTCATTCGGCGTGTTCTACGGCGTTTTCCGCCAACAATCAACAATGTCCATTGGCTTTATGGAAGCCAGGGCCGTACTGTCTTGGTCTTGGCACGGCCCCAGCCGGTTTAGCGTGACAGTGGCGGGTGGTGGAATGGTGCCATGACGGATTGGACACTACGGGGAAGACACAAGGGGGGCCTGCTTGACGGCGTTAACCAACTACGACGAACCGTCTGCTGAGCTGGGACGCATCCCACCGCAGGACGTGGCAGCTGAGATGTCGGTGCTCGGCGCTTGCCTGCTCTCAAAGGACGCCATCGCTGACGTAGTTGAGGTGATTGAGGAAGAAGACTTCTACAAACCTGCACATGAAACCATCTTTTCCGCGATCAAAAACCTCTACGGGGCGGGTGAACCGGTTGACCAGGTGACAGTGGCAGCCGAACTGACCAAGAACGGTGCAATGGCTCGGATTGGCGGTGTTGGCTACCTTCATGATCTTGCTGCCGTGGTGCCCACAGCGGCTAACGCCAGCTACTACGCCTCGATTGTGCGCGACCGGGCGGTGCTTCGTCGTCTAGTTGACGCTGGAACACGGATCACTCAGCTTGGTTACGCCACTGACGGCCAGGACGCAACCGACGCTGTAAACACTGCTCAAGCCGAAATTTATGCGGTTGGTGAGCGCCGCACTAGACATGACTATCAGGTTTTGGGCTCAGACTTTGAAGACTTCCTGGAACAGCTTGACACTGCTAAGAAACTCGACGGCTTGCAAGGTGTACCCACTGGGTTTACGGCTTTGGACAATGTCACTGGCGGTTTGCAAGCTGGGCAAATGATCATTGTGGCCGCCCGCCCCGCCATGGGTAAGTCCACGTTAGGCATTGACTTTGCTCGTTCGGCCGCCATCAAACATGGCATGACCTCCGTGATTTTCTCTTTGGAGATGTCGCGCAATGAGATCTTGCAGCGGATTGTCTCAGCGGAAACCAGGGTTTTCCTGTCCGACATTCGCCACGGTCGGTTAGATGACACCAAATGGGATCGCATCAGCCGCCGGCATCAGGCGTTGGCTGAAGCGCCGCTGTTCATTGACGATTCGCCGAACATGTCGCTGGTGGAGATTCGCGCCAAATGCCGCCGGTTGAAGCAACGGCATGATCTCAAACTGGTGATCATTGACTATCTTCAGCTGATGAGTTCAGGCAAACGGGTTGAGTCACGCCAGCAAGAGGTGTCTGAGTTTTCCCGGGCTTTGAAACTGCTCGCCAAAGAGCTTGATGTACCAATTGTGGCGATCAGTCAGCTGAACCGTAACCCTGAAAAGCGTGACGGTGGCCGCCCGCAGATGAGCGACCTGAGGGAATCTGGTTCACTTGAGCAAGATGCTGACATGGTTTTGCTGGTTCACCGCAACAGCCCGCAAGAGTCCGAGCGCAACCCGGGTGAGGCGGACAATGCCAAGCTGCTCCTGGTCAAGCACCGCAACGGACCAACTGCTGATATTGATGTTCTTTTCCTTGGCCACATTGCCCATTTTGAGGAACCGGCCAGTGATATCTAGGCTGGCTTTGTGAAACTGACCGTGCGTGGCCGTTTAGCGATTAGCGCTGGGCGACTGGTGGCTGCGGCTTCTCGGCTGGCCGGGCGAGGACGCGGCCAGGTGGTGGGCGGACGGGTCATGTTGGCGCTTGACCCTGGTTTGCTGGCACGCCTTGCCAAGGGTCGGCAGCTAGCGTTGGTTTCGGCCACTAACGGCAAATCGACCACTACCCGCCTGCTGGCCGAAGCGCTACGCTCCAGTGGGCAAAGCGTGGTGCATAACTCGACTGGTGCCAATATGGCACCCGGTGTGGTGACTGCCTTGAGTCAGTCCCCCAAGGCGGTGCTTGGTGCTTTGGAGGTTGATGAGGCGCATTTGCCGGCGATTGTCAGGGCGACTCGACCGCGCGTTGTTTTGTTGATGAATTTGTCGCGTGATCAGCTTGACCGTGGGGCTGAGGTGACGCTGCTGGCGCGGCGGTGGCGTGGCATGTTAGAGCAAGTTAGTTGGCCGATGTCGGTAGTTGCCAATGCTGATGATCCTCTGGTTGTTTGGGCGGTTCAGCCGGCGCTTAAGCCAGTTTGGGTGGGGGCTGGTCAGTGGTGGCGGGAAGATTCGGTGCTTTGCCCGGCTTGCGCCCATGGTTTGACTCGTCAGGATAATCATTGGTCTTGTCAGCAGTGTGGTTTGCAGCGTCCAGCGGTGACGTGGCAGGCTGATTCGCAAGGTTTTTGGTGTCCGCCCAGCGGATCTGCTGCTTTGGCTAAGGGCGGCGTTCAAACTGCGTCGCAGCGTTTACCGCAACGGATTGTGCCGAATTTGCGTCTGCCGGGTCGTGTCAATGTTGGCAATGCGGCTTTGGCCTTGGCGGCGGCGGCTGAGTTAGGTGTTGACCCACAAATTGGTGCGCCGGCCTTGCAGCAAGTGGGTGATGTTGATGGGCGTTACATTAGTGTGCCGTATCAGGGTCGGCAGGTGCGGCTGCTGCTTGGTAAGAACCCGGCGTCTTGGACTGAACTGGTTGATTTGGTGGGGCGCAGTGGCAGGGAGTTGGTGGTGGCTATCAATGCGCGCGGCGCGGATGGTCGTGACCCTTCCTGGTTGTGGGATGTACCTTTTGAGCAGTTGGCTGGACGCCATGTTCATGCTGCTGGTGAGCGTTGTTATGATCTGGCGGTTCGGTTGACGGTGGCTGGTTTAAGCATTGTTGATGTGATGGCTGATCCCTTGGCGGCGGTGGTTGCTTGCCCGCCCGGTAGTCAGGTTGATGTAGTAGCTAATTACACGGCTTTTCAGAATTTGCGAGCGCGGGTGGTGCAATGAGTTACCAGGACAGTGTTCTTGATATTGCGCATCTTTACCCTTCGTTGATGGGTACTTATGGCGATGGCGGTAATGTTGCGGTGCTGGCTCACCGGCTGGCGGCGCGCGGTATCGTCTGCCGCGTGTTGACTATTGAACCTGATCAGGCAGTACCCCGCAGCGCGCAGATGTATGTAATTGGTGGCGGTGAGGATCACGGTCAGGTGGTGGCGGCACGCTTGCTGCGTCAGTCAGGCGCTTTGACTGCTGCGGTTGCGGCAGGTGCCGTGGTTTTTGCGGTTTGTGCTGGTTTGCAGGTGATTGGTGTGGATTTTGCGGTAGGTGATGGGCGGCTTGAACCAGGTTTAGGGTTACTCGATTTGGTGACGCGTCGGCGTGAACCGCGTGCTGTTGGTGAGGTTTGGGCTGTACCTGACCGAAGTTTGGAACTGCCCGACCTGACTGGCTATGAGAATCATGGCGGAGCCTCCCAGCTTGGACCAGACGCTCGTCCTTTGGCGTATTTACGCTCCGGTGTTGGTAATGGTGACGCAACACCCAGTCAATCGACGGCAAAGGTGTTTGAGGTAGGCGTTCCGCCCGGCCCAGGCACCGAAGGT
>JAIRPS010000229.1 GCA_031256885.1 Bifidobacteriaceae bacterium
GGTTACCAGCAAAAATACATCAGTCAGGGCAAGGCGCTCCGATACATCAATCGCTTTGATTTGTTGGCCTTTAACACTTGCGGCAGCAAGGGCAGCCCATCTGGCTATGGTTTGCCCAGTCACCTGACCACCTGAAAACCAACCGAAGTGACAGTTTGTGGCAGGTTGAACAGTGTGGCGGCATCGGCAGCGGGGCGGGTTTGGTTGATCACAAACCAGACTGCGAAACCGATTGCCACAGCCAGGAGCAGTATCAACACCAGTGAGACAATCAGACGGCCAACCCGGCGGCGCGGAACTTCTTGCTGCGCATCTGGCCCAGCTAACCAAGGCCCTGTGCCGTCTTGCAAAATTTCTGGTGGCGGGTCCCACAACGGTTCAGCATCCCAGTTTTGCGCAGCATTGGTCTGATCAAAACCGCTTTCAGCTTGATCATCGGCAACCACGGCTGGGCCCAACTGTGACCAGTCGCTGTCGAAATTGTTCGCAATGGCTGGTGCCTGCCAATCAGCCGGTGCTGGTTGGTCAAAGGATTGGCCAGTCAAGTCTGGATTGTCAGCAAAAGTGTCAAACAGTTGGCTGTCAGACGATGGTTCAACTATTGGCGCTGAAGCTGGCTGGGCCGGTTCAGTCCAGTTAGCGGGTTGTTCTGCCGCAAAAGAATCGACCGATGCCGCCCAAACCCGAATTGAACCAGTATCAGTCAATCCGGTGTTAGCTGGGGCAGCAGCTTGAGCCGACCAATCATCAGCCGGTTGTTCCAAATAGTCAGATCCGGGTGAGTCAGACCAATGCAGTGGCTGATTTGCTGAATCATCAGCCCAGGGCAGTGGGGTATTTGATTGGTCTTCCGGCCAGGCCGCCTGGTTAGCTTCGGCAGCCTGCTGGGTTGCTGAAGGCAGGAGCGCTGAGTTTTCCGACCAAGCTGCTGGGCTGGCTGGTTCAAGCGGGGGGCTGGCCAACTGATCGGGGCAGCCCCCAAACGGATCAAACAACGCCACCGGTTGATCACTGGGCACACTTGGCTGCGGTTTGGCATGTGGCGGGGCTGGACGGACTGAAGGTGCCAATGGCACTTCGATTGCTCGCATACTGCCCGTTGCATACACCGGCGGCTTGGTGTCAGCAAAAGGTGCGGCGGCAGCGGCAGCACTGGCTTCACCAACACGTTTGGGCTGCGGTGGGACCACCGCGATAGGTCTTGATGGTGGCTGTGGCTGCGGTGTTGGTGCCTTGACTGACTCCCAATCCGGTTCAGCTAACCGGGTTGCTGCCTGAGCGGCGGCATAGGACGCTGGCATCCGCGTTGAGGGTGGCTGGGCTGGGTAGACGGGTGATCGATCAGGGGTTTGCGAGCTAGCCCCACCAAAACTAGCTGAGCTTGGCGCACTAGCCCCACCAAAACTAGCTGAACTTGGCGCACTAGCCCCACTAAAGCTAACTGGGTATTGCGGGCTGGCCCCGCTAAAACTCGCTGGGCTTGGCGATCTGGCAGCATCAAAACTAGCTGGACTGGGTGAACCAGTCCCAGCAAAACTAGCTGAGCTTGGCGCATTGTCCGCACCGGAGCTAGCTGGGCTTTGCCAACTAGCCGGCGCTGGCGCCTGCGGATCAGCTAAATCACCTGGCCGCCGCCCCGATGGGTAGGCGCTGAAAGCGGCGGCTGGACCGCTACGCCAAACTGGCGCATTATTAGTTGAGGGAGAACCTGATAAAACTGAGCCTGGTAGCGTGCCGCGTGTCAAACCTTCCGCAGCTGGCCGGCTGGCGGCAAAACCGCCATGGTCAGCGCGCACAGTCGCACCAGTCATCATGGCACGCAAAGCACCCGAACCCGGGCCACTAGCTGGGCGGGCAGTCGAATTCAATGATGCACTGTTTAGCCCGGTGATTCCCGGGCCGGCAGTGCGTGGGCCAGGAGTCGGCCGTGACTGAGCAGACGGGCTGCCACTTTCATTTGGCCGCTCCCCACCCGGCAAGCTGCTACCCGGTAAGTTTCCTCCCGGTAAGCGGCTGGGCGGGCGAGCCGCCCTACCAGGACCCCAACCAGATAAACCAGTGCTTGGAGTATGCACAACGGGAATTGGGCGCGAGCCAGGGTAAAGCTGCGCTAAACGCGGCTCTGGTGCCACCCCACCAGCAGCCACCCGGCCTGCCGCCCAAGCTGGCCGGTCAGTTGGCGAAGCCGCTGGTGTGGCTGGCGGGTTTTGCTCACCACCAGCAGCCTGGCGCCGCGCACGGCGCGAAATGACAGGTTCAGTCACACTCAACACCTCGGTAAAGGCCGTGTTTGTCGATATAGCGGACAACGCCATCGGGCATTAGGTACCAAATTGGGTGGCCTTCGGCCACCCGCCGCCGGCAATCGGTTGACGATATGGCCAAGCCAGGCACCTCCAATAACGAAACCCGCTCACTTGGTAAACCTTGAGCAGTCAACTGATGCCCCGGGCGGGTCACGCCCACAAAATGGGCAAGCTGCCACATCGCATCAGCGTCTTTCCAGGTCAGCACCTCAGCTAGAGCGTCGGCACCGGTGATGAAGAAAAGATCACAGTCAGGTTTAAGTTTGTGCAGATCAGTCAAAGTATCCAAGGTAAAAGTTGGTCCAGCCCGGTCAATGTCACAACGTGAAACATCGAAACGCGGATTAGAGGAAGTGGCTATGACCGTCATCAAGTAACGGTGCTCTGCCGCACTAACCAGCCGGTGGGCTTTGCGTGGTGGATAACCGGTGGGCACAAAAATCACCTCATCCAGGTTAAACACGTCAGCGGCTTCAGATGCTGCAACCAAGTGACCGTTGTGGATGGGATCAAATGTCCCGCCCATAACGCCCACACGACCGTTCGATCCAGCCCCTGGCACACTTCCCCTTTCTGGCTGTCACCGAGGCACTTTGCCTAGCGGACCAGTCTAGTCATCACAGCGGCCGAGCGGCGCAGCGACGCGCGGCAGCGCCTAAGCCTGGACAAACGCACCACCGGTTCACTGCCGGACCTGGCCCTGACCCCAGAGCACTGATTTGGTGCAGGTCAAGTCTTGCAGGCCAACTGGACCGCGAACATGCAGCTTTTGGGTGGAAATGCCCAACTCGGCACCCAGGCCAAACTGTCCCCCATCAGTAAACCGGGTTGACGCATTGACCAGGACGGCAGCAGCATCGACCGTTGCGACAAACTGTTCAGCCCGCTGCAAAGATTGCGTGACAATCGCTTCAGAATGGCCGGTTGAATATTCGGCGATATGGCTAATTGCCTGGTCAAAACTCTGCACCACGCGCACGGCGAGATCGAGCGAAAGGTATTCAGTGGCCCAATCAGCCGCCGTTGCAGGGTGTATAACCAGGCCGGGCGGTGCCAATGCCGCAGTGGTTGGATCACCGTGAATAGTCACACCCGCCTGATCCAATGCGGTCAAGATCAGTGGCAGAAAAGCTTGTGCCACCTCGTGATGCACCAGCAAGGTTTCCGCAGCATTGCAAACACTTGGCCTTTGCGTTTTGGCGTTCAACACAATCGCTTGAGCCATCGCTAAATCAGCAGCACTATCAACATAAATATGGCAGTTACCCACCCCGGTTTCAATGACCGGCACAGTTGCTTGCTCCACCACGGTTTTGATCAAACCGGCACCGCCGCGCGGCACCAACAGGTCAACCAGACCACGCAAACCCATCAATTGCTGCGCGCCGTCTCGACCAAACTGGTCAATTGAAATCACCGCATCGGCCGGTAAACCAACTTGCACTAAGGCGGCGCGCAAGGCCGCAACAATTGCCGCATTGGTTTGTTGCGCGGCTGAACCGCCACGCAAAATCACGGCGTTACCGGATTTGATGGCCAAGGCAGCGGCATCGGCGGTGACGTTGGGACGCGCTTCGTAAATGATGCCAATCACGCCCAGCGGCACGCGGATTTGACGTAACTGGAGCCCGCCCGCCAATCTCAGGCCACGCACCACTTGACCAAGCGGGTCAGCTAAGGCCTGAATTTGCGCTAAAGCATCAGCGATTTCGCTGATCCGTGGCTGATCTAAACGTAAACGGTCAAGCAGCGCAGCGCTCAAGCCCTCAGCTTGACCGCGGGCCAAATCTTGTTGGTTAGCTGCCACAATCTCGGCTGGTTTGGCTAGCAATTGGCTGGCCAGGGCAGCCAGCACCT
>JAIRPS010000243.1 GCA_031256885.1 Bifidobacteriaceae bacterium
GAAAGTGACCCGCGCTTACCGTGGATAGCTAGAGCAGAACTTATGGAACAGGTGTTCGATGATTCGACTGATCTTTATCACCGTTTATCTATTGCGATTCGCCACATTGCGCGGCATCGCGGCTGGCGCAACCCATACGCGACTGTGGCTGCCTTGCTAGCCAATCAGGAACCTTCCGAAGAGTATCAAGAATTCATTGAAAAACTTAACGAGCGGCTACCTTTCACTAACCTGTCACCAGACATGACACTGGCTCAGGTGGTGTTGGAATGGCAGCGTACAGACATCACGCGCCGTTTACGCAGCAGTCAGTTTGATGCGAAAGGCTCGCCCATTAACGGTAAGGAAGGCGCCTTGTTTGCCGCAAAGCTCCGGCAGGTGGATCAGGTGCGTGAACTGCGACAAATCTGGGCAACCCAAGGTTTGCCGGAAGACCAGTTCCGCGCAATCGTTGAGACAGTTTTCCAACAAAAATCCCCGAAAGGTTCAGCTGCCGGGCGGATTGCTAAAGATCCGCTGCCTGGCATGTCTAAGTATCGGCGTGCCTCCAAAGCCAGTTTGGCGTTCCAGCGTTTCCGGGTGGTCTCAATTGTGGCGAACTTACGTATTCAAGACGGCCCAGAAAAGCGCTGTTTGACTGTCGCTGAACGCACTGCCGCAATCTCATACCTGTGGGATACCCCTTCTGATGCTGTCTCCTGGGATGGTGTGGCTGAAGCGCTGAACCTCCCCCGCGCCGCTTTGCGAGGCACCGCCGAAATGACCGTTGACGGTGAACGAGCAGGCGCTAAACCGCCAGTCAATGCCACAGCTGCCCGCATTCGTCTGACGAAGATAAAATCGCTGATCGAGTATTGGGATGATGCCACGATTGTTGAACGTGAAGGTTTGATTGACGCATTGTCCAACGGCACAGTTGAGAATGAAGACGACGCCATTATGGAGGCTGTTGCCCAAGCTGAAGAGTTCCTTGCCAGTCTTTCAGCCGAAGACCAGGCAAAAGTTGAAGAGTCGTTAAAACTTCCCGAAGGCCGCGCTGCCTATTCCCGCCAATCGTTGGAGCTGTTAACCAAACGGATGGAGGGAACCGAGGATGATCTACACGCGGCGCGGGTTGCTCAGTTCAATGTTCCTGATGATTGGCAGCCACCGGCTGAGCCAATTGGTCAGCCGGTGGGCAACCCCGCTGTGGACCGTACCACCAAGATTGTTGCCCGGTGGTTGGCAGGTGTTGAAGCGCGCTGGGGTGCACCAATCAGTTTGAATGTTGAATCGACCCGCGATGGCTTGATCAGCGAAGCGACCGCCCGCAAACTTGACAAGGAAAACAATCAACGCGCCAAGGAACGTCAAGCCGCCCGAGCTGATTTTGCCCGCTTTTTAGCTGCACATCAGCATGAACCGGGAGTAGCGCTAACAGCCACGGGAGACACTGTCAGCGGTGAAACCAATGTGTCGCAGCGTGATCTTGCCAGATACCAGGCGTTCACCCGGCAAGACGGCATGTGCTTGTATTGCGGTACACCGTTACATTTCAAGGTGATGGAATTGGATCATATTGTCCCACGTGCTGGTCAGGGCTCCAACAACCGCCGCGAAAACCTGGCCGCAGTGTGTGCACCATGCAACCAATCTAAGAAAAAACTGCCCTTCGCGGTTTGGGCAACCTCACCCACCTGCCGTGAAGGGGTTGACCTCAATGAGACCATCACCAGAGTAAAGCAGTTCTTTGGCACCGGGAAGAAAACAAAAGAGCAGCTGAACTTCATCAGAGCAATGATTGCGCGGCTGCAACGCAGTGAAGAAGATGAAGCATTGGACACACGTTCAATCGAATCTGTTGGTTGGATGGCTAACGAGTTACGTTCCCGGATTGAAGCTCACTACCGGGAAATTGGTGCAGACACAAAGGTTGGGCTCTTTCGTGGCTGGGTCACATCCGAAGCTCGTAAAGCCTCCGGCGTTGAAAACCAGCTCCGTCTAATTGGTGGCGCGACTGGAAAAAACCGGCTAGACAGGCGGCATCATGCAGTTGATGCAGTCACCATTGCGATGCTGCGGCCAGGGGTGGAACAAACTCTGGTGTTACGCGACAACCTCCGCAAATCACAGAACCTGGTTGGCAAACAAGGCAATGAACCAGAGTGGAAGCAGGTTGGTTTAGATCAGCCTTTGTTTGTGGAATGGAAGCAGAACATGGCCGCGCTGGCAGCCTTGTTGCAGCTTGCCCTAGATGATGATGCAGTTCCCGTTTTCGAGTTGTTGCGCTTACGTTTGGGCAGTTCACAAGGCCACGAAGCGACTATTCAAAAGCTCCCCAGTGATAGCTGGTTGCCTGTGTCTAGTGAATTGCCAATGGAGTTGATTGATCGGTCAGCCACCCCCGCCCAGTGGGTGGCGCTAACGCGATCAGCTGATTTTGAGGCGGGCATTGGCTTACCGGCCAATCCGCAACGAACCATTACTGTGAGCGGGCAACGGCTTGGCCCCGATGATTCGCTACCGTTTTTCCCAACAGCATCTGGTTGCATTGCAGTGCGTGGTGGCTGGGCGGAGCTTGGCGCATCTTTCCATCACGCCCGCATTTACCGTTGCCGTAAACCGATGAAATCAGGCAAGTTCAGTGAGTTTTTTGCGATGATGCGTGTCTACCAGGTCGATTTGTTGCGGCAGCGCAAAGCAAACCTGTTCACTGTGGATCTTCCTCCTCAGTCAATCAGCCGCCGCGCTGCCGAACAACGTTTGCGTGATGCATTGGACGCTGGTCAGGCTGAATATATTGGCTGGCTGGTGCCCGGCGATGAGTTACAGCTCAACCTACCACCTGATGAAAAAGGTCAGGTCGGCGAGTTGCTGCAGGCTTATCCCGGAACCCAACGCTGGGTAGTCGCTGGGTTCTTTGCTGAAGCAAAACTGAGGCTGCGGCCGCGCCTGCTTGCTGGTGAAGGCATTGCGGAAGATTCTCCTGATGGGGTGAAGAAAATTCTGAATGGACCTGGTTGGTGTCCTGCTGTTAACCAGGTTTTCGGCTCATATGAGGCGGTGGTGATTCGGCGCAACATTTTGGGTGAAGTTAGGGATCGGTCTTCGCATGGTTTACCGACATCCTGGTCGGTTGACCGGCCAGGATTGTAGGGGGTGGCAGTATCAACAGTTGGCGCGTGATTGATCTGTCTGACTTTGAGGGTCAGCTCAGATATCAACGCGGCCAATTGTTGGTTTGCCCGCCTGAGAAGGAGGCAACACCGGTCCCTTTGGCTGATGTTGGCGTGGTTCTGCTTGGTTTGAAAACCAGTGTTGGCGGCGCGGTTTTGCATCAACTGGCTGAGTTTGATGTCATTGTTTTGGTGTGCGATTGGCGTGGCGTACCGATTGGCGGTTTGTATGGTTGGCATGCTCATTCACGGGTTGGTGCACGCCATTTGGCGCAGGCGGAGGTTTCTTTGCCACGCCAGAAGAACGCTTGGGCGCAGATTGTGAGAGCTAAGATTATGGGTCAAGCTGAGAATTTGCGTTGCCGTAATCATCCGGATTTTCGCTCGCTCGCTAATATGGCTAAAGCGGTGCGTTCGGGCGATCCAGATAATTTGGAGGCTCAGGCGGCACGGTTCTATTGGAAACGGATTTTTGGTGATGCTAAGTTTTCCCGTGATCCTGGCGGCGGTTTGGGTCGCAACGCGCAACTTGACTATGGCTACATGATTTTGCGCGCTCATGCGGTGCGCGCGGTTTTGTCTGCTGGTTTGTCCCCATCTTTGGGGTTGTTTCACCGTGGACGCAGCAATTTTTTCAACTTGGCTGATGATTTGATTGAACCGTTCCGCCCTGCAGTTGACTGGACGGTCAGCGGTTTGACTGCTGAGATGACACCGAATCATCCGGGGGTTAAGGCGCAGCTGGTGGCAGCTTCGGCGCAGGCTTTCACTGTTTCTGGCTTGTCGGTCGCGGCTTGTTTGACTGATTTGGCGCAGCAACTTGGCCAGTATTTTGAAAATTCGGTCCCAAAGCTGCTGGTGGACAATTGGTCTCCTTCCTCTTTGAGTGTTGATTCGTGAGCAGGGCTTCGGAGGATGGGGTGTGGTCTTTGGTGATGTTTGACCTGCCGGTTCTCACTAAGCAGCAACGACGTGACGCAACCCGGTTCAGATTGTTGCTGCTTGATTGCGGCTACATCCGGGTGCAGCTGTCGGTTTATGCCAAGTTTTCTCCGACCGCTAGCTCTATCATTCCGTCGATTCGTAAGGTGAAGATGGGTCTGCCTCCAGGTGGTGAGGTGCGCATCCTGGCGGTAACTGACCACCAGTGGGCGAGCGCTGACAGATTTTCGAACGACACGACCGCCAAACCCGAACCAACCCCTGAACTGCTCACAATTTTTTAGATGCCGATCAACCCATTTCCGCAGGTCAACCGGCATCTTTTCACTCTTCTCAAGTATACCAGGGGCTTTTG